>JANOOW010000478.1:0-5949 GCA_031421555.1 Hyphomicrobiaceae bacterium
CAGGCGGTCCACACGACGCGCATGAAGCGCGGCGAGGGACTGGTCGGCCGTTGCGCCGAACTTGCTATTCCCGTCAACGAGTCAGACGCGCAGAACCATCCCGCGTTCTCATATCGCCCAGAGACCGGCGAAGAGGTCTATCATTCGCTGCTGGCGGTGCCGATCGTTCGTGGCGGCACGGTCTATGGCGTTTTGGTCGTGCAAAATCGCACGCTTCGCGAATATTCCGAGGAAGATGTTGAAGTTCTGCAGACGACGGCGATGGTGGTGGCCGAGCAGATCGTATCGGGTGCCGTCGCTGGTGCTGGCGCCGCCCTCGACGTCGGACGTATCCAGGCGACGGCGATCAAGGGCGAGCCGATGTCGGAGGGCTTGGCACTCGGCCACGTCGTCTTGCATGAGCCGCGCGTCGTCGTCACCAAGCTGTTGTCCGATGATCCGGTGGCTGAGGAACGCAAGCTCGAAGCCGCCGTGGTGCGGTTGCGCAGCAATCTCGACGAATTGCTGTCGCATGAGACCCTGGCGATGGCGGGGGCGCATCGCGATGTGCTCGAGGCCTATCGCATGTTCGCCAACGACAAAGGTTGGCTCAGGCGCATGCGGGAAGCGGTCAAGGAAGGCCTGACGGCCGAGGCAGCCGTCGAGCGTGTGCAGAACTCCACGCGCTCGCGCATGCTGCGGCAGAACGATCCTTACTGGCGCGAGCGTCTGCGCGATCTCGACGATCTGTCAGACCGCTTGCTGCGGCTGTTGGCTGGCCGGGAGAACGCCGCGCGCGAGCACTTCGACTTGCCTTTCGACACGATCCTTGTCGCGCGAACCATGGGTCCTGCCGAGCTTCTCGACTACGATCGTTCACGGTTGCGCGGCCTCATCATCGAGGATGGCAGCGGGCAAAGCCACGTCGGCATCGTCGCCAAGGCGCTGGGATTGGTCGCGGTCGGCAACGCGCGCGGACTGATCGAACGCGTGTCCACCGGGGACGCGGTCATCGTCGATGCCGAAAGTGGCGAGATCCATCTGCGGCCGCCCGCCGACGTGATCGCAGCCTACGCCGATAAGGCGCGCTTCCGCGCGCGGCGGCAGCAGCAGTATCATGCGCTTCGCGAGAAGCCGGCCGTGACGAAAGACGGTTGCACGATCGATCTGCGCATCAATGCCGGCCTCCTCGTCGATATGCCCCATCTGGCCGAATGCGGCGCAGACGGCATCGGGCTGTTCCGCACCGAGTTGCAATTCATGATCGCGGATAGCTTTCCACGGCTCGAACGGCAGACGCTCGCCTACCGGCAAATCCTAGAGGAGGCCGGCGACAAGCCTGTCGTCTTCCGCGCCCTCGATATCGGCGGCGATAAGACACTGCCCTATCTGCGCCAGCCCAAAGAAGAAAACCCGGCGATCGGCTGGCGGGCCATCCGCATGTCGCTCGACCGGCCTGGGTTGTTCCGCACCCAAGTGCGTGCGCTGCTGCGCGCTGCCGGCGGACGGACGCTGTATTTGATGGTGCCGATGATATCGTCGGTCGCGGAAATGGATGCGGCACGGCGGCTGATTGCACGCGAGCAGGAACTCATGGCTGCCCGCCGCACGTGGCCGGAGCCAACGGCCGTGAAAATCGGCGCAATGATCGAAGTGCCAAGCCTGCTGTTCGAACTCGACGCGTTGATGCCGCGCATCGACTTCGTGTCGGTCGGCAGCAACGATCTCATGCAATTTCTGTTCGCAGCCGACCGTGGCAATAGCCGCGTCGCAAATCGGTACGATCCGCTGTCGGTTCCAGGCTTGCGGGCATTACGCCAGATCGTCGAGGCTGGTGAAAGACACGGCAAGCCGGTGACGTTGTGCGGGGAGCTCGCGGGGCGGCCGCTATCGGCGATGGCGCTGATCGGGATCGGCTTCCGGTCGATTTCGATGTCGCCGGCTTCGATCGGCCCGGTCAAGGCCATGCTGCGGTCGCTCGATGCAAGCCGGATTGCCGAACGGATGAACGAGTGGCTCGACACGCGAACCGGGTCGCTGCGGTCGGATCTGCATAGTTTTGCCGAAGGCGACAGCATCGAGTTGTAGCGAAGGTTCTTATCTCCGCCCTGCCTGACGCTCGCCGTTCCGGATGCCTTTGCCATGATGACTGTACCGCTCGAAAAATTGGACCGCTTGGTGCAACGTTGGGAGGCACTGCAGGCGCAGTTGTCGTCGAACTTGCCGCAAGCTCAATTCGTGAAACTGTCGAAAGAGTTTTCGGAACTCGGCCCAGTGGTCGATGCGATAAAATTGCTGCGGGCCAGTCAGGCTGAACTCGCTGATTTGGAAGCGATGCTCGCCGAGCCTGGGCAGGATCGTGAGATGATTGCGATGGCGCGGGAAGAAAGCGCGGCCCTCAAGGCGCGCATCGAACAGTTATCTCATGATCTCAAGATCCAGCTTCTGCCGAAGGATACCGCCGACGAAAAGAGCGCAATCATCGAAGTGCGCGCCGGCACCGGTGGCGACGAAGCTGCGTTGTTCGCAGCCGATCTCTTTCGCATGTATTCACGCTATGCCGAGTCCAAGGGTTGGAAAGTCGAGGTTATCTCGATGTCGGAAAGCGACCTCGGCGGTTACAAGGAAGTTGTCGCGTCGATCACCGGTCGAGGGGTGTTTGCGCGTCTCAAGTACGATTCAGGGGTGCATCGCGTGCAGCGCGTACCGGCGACCGAAGCGAGCGGCCGCATCCACACGTCCGCGGCGACGGTTGCGGTGCTACCGGAAGCCGAGGAGGTCGATATCGAAATCCGCCCAGACGACATTCGTATCGATACGATGCGCGCGTCTGGCGCCGGTGGCCAGCACGTCAACAAGACGGACTCCGCCGTACGTTTGACGCATATTCCATCGGGCATCGTCATCGTCTCGATGGAGAAATCGCAGCATCAAAACCGCCGCCTCGTTATGCAAGTTCTCCGCTCGCGGCTCTATGAAGCCGAGCGGGAACGCCTCGCCAACGAGCGATCGAGTTCGCGCAAGGATCAAGTTGGCTCCGGTGATCGTTCGCAACGCATTCGGACCTACAACTTTGGTCAGGGCCGCGTGACGGACCACCGCATCAACATGACGTTGCATAAACTCGATGCCATGATGGAGGGCGCGGTGCTGGACGAGTTGGTCGACGCGTTGACGACTGAGGCACAGGCGACCCAACTCGCTGAACTCTCCCAGTCGAACGCATGAAGCCGGCTGTCCGAACCGTCGAGCCATTCGCGATCTCGCCTGAGCAGTCGATTGGCGAGGCCTATCGGTCGATGATTCGTGCGTTTACTGTCGCCGGAATCGACACTGCTGCTCTCGATGCACGATTGCTCCTCGCCCACGCACTCGAGGTCGATACGGCAACCTTGATCTCGGCAGCCGAACGGCCGGTTGGGCAGGAAGCCCAGGCCGTCACTAACGCAGCGCGAAGGCGGATCGCACGCGAGCCGGTGTCGCGCATCCTCGGATGGCGCGAATTCTACGGCCGCAAGTTCGAGATTTCGCCGGCAACTCTGGATCCACGGCCTGATACCGAAACACTGATCGATGCGGCGTTGGCCATTGCACGCTCGCCTGATTTGCTCGGCAAGCCGCTGCGCATTCTGGACGTCGGTACCGGCTCGGGTTGCCTGCTTGTGACGCTGCTCGCCGAACTTGATGATGCGACGGGGGTGGCAACCGATATCAACCCAGCAGCCCTGGAGGTAGCTCAACGTAACGCCCTCATGCACGGCGTTTCGCCACGAATGGCGGTCCGGATTGCCGATGCCCTCGAAGGAATCGATGAACCATTCGACATTCTCGTGTCAAATCCACCTTATATTCCTACCCTTGAAATCGGCCAGCTCGCTCCCGAAGTGTCGCTCCATGACCCCGCATCTGCTTTGGATGGCGGCGTCGATGGGCTCGTTATTTACCGTCGCATCGTCGCGGCACTTGTCAGGGTCCTACCGAATGGGTATGCTTTTTTCGAAATCGGCAGCAGTCAGGCGTGCAACGTAACTGAGTTGCTCCGAACCGTGGGCCGGACCGCCGGTTGGCCGGTGCCGTCGACCTTGAAAGATCTCAGCGGGAATACTCGATGTGTTGCCCAAAAAACACTTCGATCAACCCAGGCCAAATAAGTATTGGAATTAGCGTCGGGTCGCGGTATTGTCTAACGTGTCGCATTGAACAAGAGCGTTCGAACATTGCGGCCCCGCCGTGGCACGACTTGCACTGTAATATGTGCGAACCCGCCATTTGAGGCAAAATCGATCGATGCATTGTCGCGATTAGTCAGGCTCGCTGAGCGCATCGGCATCAAGCGCGCGCTCGCGCATTCAGGACATTAGATCAATCGATCATCAGCGGCGAATGTCGAAATTGGGTGGGTTAGCCGTACAATTCGCGTGTGCAACTAAGCGCCGCGCGGGCCGAACGCTCGCGTCGGCTCAAGCCCTAGAATCTGGAATCGTGAGCTATGCGGCCCAGAACATCGGAACCACTTTGAAAAATCATAACTCCAGCGTCGAGAATGGAAGCCTATGAGGCAGGGACAACAGAATCGCAGGGGCCGTGGCCGCCAGGGTGGCGGTGGGCATACCAGCAACCAGCACAACCAGAGCAGTGCCAGCAACAATAACCGCAAGGGCCAGAACCCTCTGGCGCGCAGTTATGAATCGAACGGACCGGATGTGAAGATCCGGGGCAATCCCGCTCATATTGCGGAAAAGTACACGACCTTGGCGCGCGATGCGCAATCGTCTGGCGACAGCGTGCTGGCCGAGGCCTATCTCCAGTACGCAGAGCATTACAACCGCATTATCATGGCTTACCGCGAGCAACAGCAGCAAAGCGGCGAGGGGCAGTACCGGCCGCGTGTTGCCGGTGAGGCGGGCGATGTCACCGATCAGGCCGGCGAAGATTACGGCGACGACCAGTCCGGCAGCGAGGCGTCGATCCGGGGCCAGGAACCGCAGCCTGGAATGTTCGATTCGCCGCAGACCAGCCGGTTTGCCGACAGATCTCCAGATCAAACTGGGCGTGAGGATCGTGGCCCTCGTGACGACCGCGGTGCGCGCGATGAGCGCCCGCAACGTGGTTACGAAGATCGCCAACCCCGCCGCAACGACGGCAACCGGGAAAGCGGACAACAGCGCGAAGGTAGTCAGCGAGAAGGCGGCCAGCGCGACAATAATCAGCGCGAAGGCGGCCAGCGAGACGGCGGCCAGCGCGAAGGTAGTCAGCGCGAGGGCGGCCAGCGCGATGGCGGCCGGCGCGAGCGTTATGGCGAGAACCAGCAGCGCGGCTATAACGGCAATCGTGACGATCGTCGCGACCGCAATGCCGGTCCCGAACGTCAAGCTGGAGATCGCCCCACCAACGATCGCGGCTATCAGGACCGGCAATCGCAGAACCGGCCGTCGAATGAACGGCCGAACGACCGGCAGCAGGAGCGTAATCCGCAAGATCGTCCCGAGCAGTTCACATCGGACCGGCCGGCGCTCGAGCGGGCGCCACCTGATCGCGTTACATCCGATGTTGCCGAATCGGCGTCCTCACCAGACATCCAGGCTTCACTGACACCAATTGTGTCGCATGATGTCGCGGCCATCGAGGCAATGCCAGAGAACGTGACCGCAGCCGTGCCCGTTCCACGGGATCCGCCTGCGCGCCGCCGTGCTGCGGCCATCCCAGCCGCCGATCGCTTCGCCGACGCGCAGCAGGAGCAGCCGGAATTCTTGCGCCGGCCGGTCCGTCGTCCGAAGCGGGAGGCCGTGGTACCGGCGGTTGACGCTGGCGAGGCAGAGGAGCCTGGTAAGAACGAGACCTGAGTTTTTTTACGCTCAGTCACCTATCATCATAAAAGGGTCGGCGGCAGTGATAGCTCCGCCGGCCTTTACTTTCGCATAGATGCCAAAGTCGGCGTGACCCCACGTTCTCTGCAAAATTGCCGGTATC
>JANOOW010000479.1:0-1950 GCA_031421555.1 Hyphomicrobiaceae bacterium
GAGGAACTGATCCACGCCTTCCAGAAAGCCGGTTGGGACAAGACCATCGGCGTCATCGTTCTCGGCGGCTCCGGCGATCGCGCATTCTGCACCGGTGGCGATCAGAGCGCGCACGAGGGCCAATACGACGGCCGCGGCACGATCGGCCTCCCCATCGAGGAAGTGCAATCGCTAATCCGCGATGTGCCGAAGCCGGTGATCGCCCGCGTGCAAGGCTATGCGATCGGCGGTGGCAACGTACTCGCCACGATGTGCGATCTGACAATTGCATCGGAAAAAGCGATTTTCGGCCAGGTCGGCCCCAAGATGGGTTCGGTCGATCCCGGCTTCGGCACCGCCTACCTCGCGCGTCTCGTCGGCGAGAAGAAAGCACGCGAGATCTGGTATCTCTGCCGCCGTTATACGGCCGCCGAAGCGCTCGCTATGGGACTCGTCAATGCCGTCGTACCGCACGACCAGCTCGATGCCGAGGTCACCAAATGGTGTGCCGAGATCATGGAAAAGAGCCCGACCGCGATCTCGATCGCCAAGCGCTCGTTCAACGCCGACAGCGAGAATATTCGCGGCATCGGCGCCATGGGGATGCAAACGCTCAAGCTTTATTACGATGGCGACGAGAGTCGCGAAGGCGTCAACGCGTTCAACGAAAAGCGCAAACCGGACTTCCGCAAGTTCGCGAAGTAGAATCAAGACAACGCCATCACTTCGCAAGGAAGGCCGTTTTCAATGGATACTCACGACGCCATTATGAGCCGCCGGTCGGTACGGCGGTTCTTGCCCACACCGGTTCCCCGGGCGAGCCTCATGCGCATCCTCGAGGGTGCGGCGATGGCGCCCTCCGGCCACAATATCCAGCCGTGGAAGGTCTATGCGGTCGCCGGCAGTGTGCGGCAGAAAATCTCGGACGATATTCTTGCGGCAATCGCCATGGATCCCGTCGAAGAGCATCAGCCGGAGTTCGACTACTATCCCGTCAACTGGGTCGAACCCTACATCGGCCGCCGCCGCAAACTCGGCCACGAGTTGTACGCCATCCTCGGCATCGGCCGCGAAGACAAGGCCGCGCGCGAACAACAGATGCTCAAGAACTACAGCTTCTTCGGCGCGCCCATCGGCCTGTTCGTGACGTTCGATCGCAGGCTTGCCACCGGCACGTTTATGGACGTCGGCATGTTCATCGAGAACATCCTGATCGGAGCGCGCGGTGAGGGGCTCGATACCTGCGGTCAGGCCGCCTTCAACTGGTATCACAAAGTGATCCGCCGCCATCTGCAGATGGACGATGGCGAGCTTCTAGCCTGCGGCATCGCGCTTGGCTATGCCGACGACAACGCTCCGGAAAACAAGCTGCGGCCCGAGAAGATTCCGGTCGAAAGCTTTACGACATTCCTTGGTTTCGAGGGGGCTTGATGACCGCGATCGATCCGACCTTCAGCGAGGATCTGCTCGCCCTGCAAGAGACGGCAACGCGTTTTGCCCGCGAGAAGATCGCACCGCACTACATGTCGCGCGAAAAGGAGGCGCGGGTCGAAAAATCGCTCACACGAGAGATGGGCGAACTCGGTTTGATCGCGCCGGAGCTGCCCGAAGCGCACGGCGGACTGGGACTGCCGAGCCTCGCCAGTGGACTTATCGCCGAGGCCATCGGCTATGCCGACATCAACGTTTCCTATTTGCAGATCCTAGGGTCGCTCAACGGCAAGATCATCGCCGAGTACGCCAACCCCGATCTCGCCAAACATTGGATCAACCGGATCATCTCCGGGCAATCGATCGTTTGTATCGGCCTCACCGAACCACGCGGCGGATCGGATGCGGCCAATCTGGTGCTGTCGGCCCGGCGGGACGGCGATAGTTACATCCTCAAAGGCGAAAAATCCTCAATCAGCATGGCCGATCAGGCCGACGCTTGCGTATTGTTCGCCCGCACCGGCAAGCTGGAAGATGGCG
>JANOOW010000480.1:0-1585 GCA_031421555.1 Hyphomicrobiaceae bacterium
CGTCGCGAGCAAACGACCAGCAAGCGCTCGGGCATTTTTCAACGCTTGCGTGCGAAATGAGACGTCATGGGCCGGCGAATATTACTCACGCGACCCACGGTTGCCTGCTGGTCCATGCCGATCGGCGCACGCAGCGGTCCGGAGTTATTGAGCCACCGGGCCTGTGGATGTTAAGGAGGCAGTGCCATCTGGAACCACGGTCGGAGATCGGGGAAGCAGGCGTGCTCGTCGAAGGCGCAGCGGCGCTTGATGTGGTGCTGATCGCAAGCGTGCCGTTGACGACGGAAATCTGGGAGCCACTCGAACGCGGCACCTTGCTCAAGCTGCAGAAAGGTCATGTCGTCACACAGCAGGTACTCTAAGCGAGGGAGCAAGCTTGGGTCGGAAATGTCGGACTCGATCACCGAGCTTCGCCGAAGGGTATTACTCAACCGGCCAGCAATCGATCGCCATTCCTAGCCGAAGATATGCGTTGGAACATGTCGGGACCGAGTTTCTGCGGCCGAGAACGTCCGAAAAGTCCTTGTGGAGGATCTGTCATGATACGCCAACTCGTGAACACTACGGAGCCGTCTTTGGCATCATTGAAGCTGAGTTCGCCCGAGCGACCGCACGCTCGGGCTGCGATGGCCAAATTCTCTGCGGCACAGCCCAGGCTCGCGAACAGATGATGGTCGTCTGGGTCGACGACAGGAGTACGCCTTGAAAAATCTGCCAAAACCTCAATGCGGTTGTCGCCAATTCGGAAGCGCCACGGCTGGGTATTATGACCGCTCGCGGCGAGTGTGGCGTAGCGAACAAGCTCCGGGATCGCAGGCTCTTTCGACAGTGTCGCCCGTGTCGCCGCGACGGCGGCCGCATACTCGTCCATCGAGCCCATCCGCCGGAGCCCGAGCAGCGTTGCGCCGGCACCGGTGATCGCTACGGCGCCGGCGCCAATCAGGAACTGCCGCCTCATTCGGTCGTCTTGCCGTCGAAATGCTCTTCCTCGGCGTCTGCCTTGCTTGCCTGCACTGTTCCATCGCGATGCTCCGGTGGCGCATAAATCGTATAGAGGCGAAGCGGCTTGTCGCCGGTGTTCACGATGTTGTGCCGCGCACCCGCAGGAACGACGATGCCGACATCGCTCTTGATCTTGGATCGATGGCCGTCGATCCAGACCTCGCCCTTGCCTTTTTCGACACGGAAGAATTGGTCACGATCAGCATGGGTTTCCTCACCGATCTCCTCGCCCGGTTGGATTGCCATCAGCACGAGTTGCAGGTTCTTGCCGGTATAGAGCACACGACGGAAATCTGAATTCTCCTCGGTCAGCTCTTCGATGTCCCCAACGAAGCCCTTCATGGCGGGCGCCTTGGATTTTCTGCTTGCGGCGGTCTGCCGAACGGCGTCGCTCATGATCTGTCACTCCATTTTGATAAATTGTTCAAAGGATAGGCCACGCATTTCCGATGGCCGCAGATTGCGTGAACGCAACAGCGAATTCATTCGGAGTTCCCAACCGTCGCGGGCTTGCAGGTTTTTATGCCCAAGATCGTGTACAGAGGGCACCATCCGACTAGCCCTGTAGCCAGTGGGATCAGGC
>JANOOW010000481.1:0-1610 GCA_031421555.1 Hyphomicrobiaceae bacterium
CGCCAAAGAGCTGATCGACCTTCACGAGATGCTGAGCTACGGCCGGAAATCGAAGCCTCCACGTAAGGCGCGCGTCCGCACCGAGCCAGTAACGCCAACCTGGCGCAGGGGACCGAAGCCGCAATCACTTCTGGACCTCGAGAAAGAGGAGGAAGCCGAGATTCTCGCGGAGGAGCAAGCGCGCGCTCGCAGGCTTGGTCTGTCAACCGAACCTGAGAACGACGATTAGGGAGCCCCGTCGACCTTTAATGAACTTGGCCGTCAGTCACCGACATTCACGACAACCACGGAGTAAGTTATGAGTTTTATGCATCACTCGTCCCTCGAACGCATCACCCTCGAGGCTCTGTTCCCTTATGCGGGCAATGCCCGCACGCATTCGAAAGGGCAAATCAAGCAGATCGCGAAATCGATCGAACGCTTTGGATTCACAAACCCCGTGCTGATCGATGATAGCAATGGCATCATCGCCGGACATGGCCGCGTTCTCGCGGCAAAGGCAATCGGTATGGTGGACGTGCCGTGTCTGCGTCTAAAAGAACTCTCAGACGCTGATAAGCGCGCTTATATCCTCGCCGATAACAAGCTCGCTTTGAACGCCGGCTGGGACAAAGAGCTACTCGCAATCGAGCTGCAGGGCCTGATCGATTTCAAATACGACCTCGATCTGACCGGCTTCTCGATCGGCGAGGTCGACACCGTGATTGGTGAAGCCCGTGACGCGGCCGTCGTCGATAGCTCAAGCGGAAACGAGAACGAAATTCCGCACCCCGCCGAGATGGCCGTGACCCGGTCGGGCGACGTTTGGTGCCTCGGCCGTCACCGGCTGATCTGCGGCGATGCGCAAGACGCGACCGCCTATGCCCGCTTGCTCGACGGAGACACGATCGACGTCATCTTCACGGACCCGCCATACAATGTGAAGATCGACGGCCACGTCTCCGGGCTCGGCGCCACCAAGCATCGCGAATTCGCGTTTGCGTCCGGCGAGATGAGCGCGGACGCCTTCACGGCGTTCCTGAAGACGACGCTGGGCCATGCGGCCGGCGCCTGCTGTGACGGCGCAATCGCGTTCGTGTGCATGGACTGGCGGCACATGGGCGAACTCTTGGCGGCCGGTGCTGCCGTGTTCAGCGAGCTGAAAAACCTTTGCGTCTGGAACAAGACCAACGGCGGTATGGGCACATTTTATCGCTCGAAGCACGAACTCGTCTTCGTGTTCAAGGTCGGCGCCGCACCGCATACCAACACCTTCGGCCTCTGCGACGGCGGCCGGTACCGGACGAACGTCTGGGACTACGCGGGCGTCAATACGATGAAGAAGGATCGCATGGACGAGATCGCGATGCACCCGACGGTCAAGCCAGTGACCCTCGTCGCAGATGCGATCCTCGATGTGACGCAACGCGGTGCGCTCGTGCTCGATCCTTTCGGCGGCTCAGGCTCGACGTTGATTGCTTCTGAGAAGACTGGCCGGGTCGCGCGATTGATTGAGTTTGATCCGCTCTACTGCGATGTCATCGTGCGCCGCTTCGAGGCCTTCACCGGCAAGTGCGCGAAGCTCGCGGCAACAGGCGGGGTGTTCGAGGATGTGGCGCACGAAAGGGCGA
>JANOOW010000482.1:0-4126 GCA_031421555.1 Hyphomicrobiaceae bacterium
GCGTGCTCGCGGCCGGCTCGCTCGGCATCATGCAGGCGTGCATGGATGTTGTTTTACCGTACATCCACGAGCGCAAGCAGTTCGGCAAGTCGATCGGCGAGTTCCAGCTGGTGCAGGGCAAGGTCGCCGACATGTACGTCACGATGAACTCGTGCAAGGCGTATGTGTACGCCGTCGCCAAGGCCTGCGACCGGGGCGAAACCACGCGCGAGGATGCGGCTGGCGCCATTCTCATCGCCGCCGAGAAAGCAACTCTGATGGCGCTCGACGCGATCCAACTGCTGGGCGGCAACGGCTACATCAACGACTATTCCACCGGCCGGCTTCTGCGCGACGCCAAGTTGTATGAGATCGGCGCCGGCACGTCGGAGATCCGCCGCATGCTGATCGGCCGCGAGTTGTTCGCAAAGACGGCTTGAGTTCGAGGAGGACGCGGCACATGGCGACGCAAAAGAGCAAGGCTGATGCTTTTGCCGCGCTGCATCAGCGGCCGGGCTGTTTCATCATTCCCAATCCCTGGGATGCCGGCACGGCGAAGATGCTGACGACGCTCGGCTTCGAGGCGTTGGCGACGACGAGTGCAGGCCTGGCTTTCGCCCTCGGCAGAATCGACGGAACCGGCACGGTTACCCGCGATGAAACACTGGAAAACGCCAGGCAGATCGTCGAGGCGACGGATCTACCCGTGGCGGCCGACTTGGAAAACTGCTTCGCGCACGATCCACACGAAGCTGCCAAAACGATCACTCTGGCTGCCGATGCCGGTTTAGTCGGCGGATCGATCGAGGATGCGTCCGGCGACGCCGCCAACCCGATCTACGATTTCGACGAAGCGGTTGCTCGCGTGCAGGCTGCCGTCGCCGCCGCCCGGGCCTTGCCCTTTCAATTCATGCTGTGCGCGCGCGCCGAAAACTTTCTGCACGGCCGGCCTGATCTCGCCGATACGATCAAGCGACTGCAAGCGTTCGAGGCTGCCGGCGCCGGCGTTCTATACGCTCCCGGGCTAAATGACATCGCGCAGATTAGACAGCTTATCCAAGCAGTGAAGCGGCCGGTCAACATCTTGGTTTCGACCGGCAACGCTCATCTCACACAAGCCGAACTCGCGGCAGCTGGCGTCAAGCGCATCAGCGTCGGTGGTGCCTTGGCCCGTGCGGCGATGGGTGGTTTCCTGCGCGGTGCCCAGGAGTTGCGGACACAAGGCACGTTCACTTATGGACGCGACGCCGCGCCGTTCGCTACAATCAACAAACTGATCAAGGGAGATGCGCCATGAGCGGACGGCTGGCAGGAAAAACTGCGTTTTGTACGGCCTCCGGCGCCGGTATCGGGCGCGCGGTGGCGGTCGCATTCGCGCGCGAAGGCGCCAGGGTGATCGCCACCGACATCGACATGGCAAAACTCAAGGACTTGGCAGGCGAGGGGGTCGCCGAGACCCACTTGCTCGACGTACGCCACACGGCCTCGGTCGAGAGAACCGCAAAGGCCGTCGGCGCGATCGACATCCTGTTCAACGCCGCGGGCTTCGTGCATCACGGCACGGTATTGGACTGCACCGACGAGGAGTGGGACTTCGCATTCGACCTCAACGTGCGTTCGATGCATCGGACGATCAAGGCGTTCCTGCCCGGCATGCTGGCCAAGGGCAACGGTTCGATCGTCAACATTGCGTCGGGTGCTGGGTCCGTTCGCGGCATCCCCAACCGGTACGTCTACGGCGCAACCAAAGCCGCCGTCATCGGATTGTCGAAGGCCGTCGCCGCCGACTACATCCGCCAGGGCGTGCGCTGCAATGCGATCTGCCCCGGCACGGTGCAATCACCCTCGCTCGATGATCGCATCGCCGCGCAGTCGAAGGCGCTCGGCAAATCGGTCGAGGAAGTTCGCCAAATGTTCATCGACCGCCAGCCGATGGGCCGCCTCGGCACCGCCGAGGAAATCGCGCATCTTGCTGTTTATCTGGCATCGGACGAAAGCGCCTTCACCACCGGCACGATCGTCCTCGCCGACGGCGGCTTCGCGCTTTGAGTGACGCGTCGATAGTTCAGGCCGGATCGTGGGAGCTGCGGCTTGCCACGCCCCAGGATCATGACCGGCTCGTCGCGTTGCAGCACGCAGCCTATGCCCGCAATCGCGATTTGCTCGGCGTCGAGCCCATCCCGTTGCAAGCCGATTACCACGCGGTGTTGCGCGAAAAAGAGGTATGGCTCGCCGAGGAAGGCGAGAGTTTGGTGGGCGCGCTCGTGCTCGAACCGCGCACGCACGACCTTATGATCGAGAGCATCGCCACCGATCCAGCACGGCAAAACGCGGGCCTCGGTGGAACCTTGTTGAGTGCCGCTGAGATGCGCGCGCGCGGCCTCGGCTACACCACCGTCCGGCTCTACACGGGCAGCGTCCTCACACATCTGACGAGTTGGTATGCCCGTCATGGCTACTCCACCGAACGGATCGAAAACTTGAGTGACCGCTCGATCACGCACATGATGAAGCAACTTCACGCCTGACCTGCACGAGGCCCTCCGATGCCACGCTTTGCCGCCAACCTATCTTTCATGTTCAACGAGGCGCCGTTTCTCGATCGCTTCGAGGCCGCAGCGAAAGCCGGTTTTAAGGCGGTCGAGTTCCTGTTTCCCTATGAGTGGCCGGCAGCCGACATCGCCGCTCGTCTCAACGCGAACGGGCTGACCCAGGCACTCTTCAACCTGCCGCCCGGCGATTGGACCAAGGGCGAGCGCGGGCTTGCCGCCATGCCCGGACGCGAGGCCGAGTTCGAGGCCGCGATGACCCAGGCGTTGAGCTACGCCACGACGCTCGGTTGCAAACGCGTGCACGCGATGCCGGGCTTGCGGCACCACGGGGCGCAACGCGCGACCTACATTTCGAACCTGCGCAAAGGCGCCAGGATGGCTGCCGATGCCGGGGTCGATGTTATTATCGAACCGATCAACACGCGCGACATCCCAGGCTTTTTCCTGAATACGACGGCCGAGGCGCGCGCCGTGATCCATGAAGTTGCAGCGCCCAACCTCGGCTTGCAGTTCGACCTCTATCATCGCCAGATCCAGGAGGGCGACGTCGCCATGGCGATCGCCGAATTCGGTCATCTGGCGCGGCATTACCAGATCGCCAACCCGCCGGATCGCGGCGAGCCTGATGACGGCGAGATGAACTACAGCTATCTGTTCAAGAAGATCGACGAGAGCGGCTTCACCGGCTTCGTCGGATGCGAGTACAAGCCGCGCGCCGGCACCGTCGAAGGCCTTGGCTGGGTCAAGAAGTGTGGCGTTTCACTTGCCTGAAGACGGGTCGCGCATGACGATTGCAACTACGATCCACGACGTTCCCGCCGGGAATGCGGAGCCGTGCGGTTTGAACCCAACCCTTCGATCGCCGATTTCGCACGACGGCACGCCCGAGCTCGGACTGCTTTATCAAGTGCCGGCGCGCCAGGGCCGCGCGGTTCGGGTCAAGCAGGGACAGATGATCGAGGCCATCAACACGCATGGCACTCAGGTGTGCGACTTCTGGGCGTTTTCTTCGGCCAATCCGGCCGAGTTCATGGAGCACGCGCGGGGCTTCCTCAACCGGGTGATACCGAAAGTCGGCGACGGACTTGCGACCAACCGGCGGCGACCGATTCTAACGTTGGTCGCGGATACATCTCCCGGCGTCCTCGATACCCTGATGGCGGCGTGCGATTTGTTTCGCTACATCAACTTCGGCGTGAAGGAGTACCACGACAACTGCGCCGACAACCTGCGCATGGCAATGATGGCGATCGGCGTCCCGGTCCCCGAGGTGCCGCAACCGCTCAACTTATGGATGAACATTCCCGTTAATGCGGACTGGAGCGTTGAGTGGTTGCCGCCGGTTTCGAAAGCTGGCGACAAAGTGCGCATGCGCGCCGAAATGGATTGCATTTGCGCGATGTCCGCCTGCCCGCAGGACATGATTCCCGATCAACAATATGCGGCCAGTGGAGGTGCAGTTCAGGGTGGTGGAATGAGGGGTGGGGTGAGAAAGTGTGGGTTAGCGTTTTAAGCTGGAGGCCCATAAGCGGCCGATCGCAGATTTCCTTCTCCTCGCCGCCCATGGGGAGAAGGTGCCCGAAGGGCGGATGGGG
>JANOOW010000483.1:0-2344 GCA_031421555.1 Hyphomicrobiaceae bacterium
TGTCGCCCTTGACGTCGAGCACCAGCACGCCGTCGCCGCGCGCAATCGCCGCCAGGATCAGATGCAGCATGGTCTGCGTCTTACCGGCGCCGACGCTACCCCAGATCAGCCAGTGCCGGGTCTCGCGCTCGCGGCTGATGGCCAAGCCGGGCAGTAGCTCCAGGCCGGCGCCGGACAAGCGGGATTCTGCCGCCGCCGATCGCAGAAATGATTGCCGCGCGTCAAGGTCGGTCAACAAACGGCGACCACGCAGCACGCGCGATGGCGTCCGGCCGAGCCGGATCGCGAGGGCGAAGCCGAACGCCGCCAACAGCGTGACGGTGCAGGAGATGACCAATCCCCAGTATCGCCAACCGAAGGCGCCCAGTGCTCCGGTTTGCGCCAAGACGGTCTGGCAGTGGTGCCAGCGCCGCGTGCCCGACGCATCGCCAAGCGACGACCACACGCGCGCGCCCATGCAGCTGCGCACATCGGGCGGAGCAAAGGTGCTGATCGCTCCACCGGGCAGGCGAGCCACCGGCGGATACCAGTCGATGGCGACCTCGTCGATCAATACTACCGCGCCGATCCCGCTGAACAGCAGCGCCAGGAAAATGACCTTGAGATTGCGCATCACGACGCGCCCTCCCCGGCAGACAACGCTGTGAGCAGCGCATCGAACTTGACGCGCAATTCGGTGACGGCTGCCTCGATGCGATCGGCGGTGACGGCGACTTCGCGAGCCGCGCCTTCGAGCGCCGCAAGCCGGCGCTCGATCTGCATCAGGCGCTCAGCCACTGCCAGCCGATCGCCGCCGGCCAGTGCCGTCACGATCAACTCGCGCGCGACCGCCGTGACCGTGCCAGAGACGACATGGGCGCGGGCCTGCAGCTGCTCGATGTCACGGGCAGCGAGCCGCAGCGTGAAGGGGCGCGTAGCTTCTGGCGCCGTGCCGTTGGTCGCCGGCTTGGGCATCGATGATCTCCTGCTTGCGATGGCGGACCATCAGTCAAGCAGGAGGGACAAAGGCTAAACAGGGGCAAAGATTTCGCGAAAACGGCACCGATGCACATGCTTCGCTGCTCGACAAAGCAGCCACATGTCAAAGCGTTAGTCTGATGGCGATCTAAACGGAGTGACCGATGTAACTCTATCGGTAAGCATGGCGGCAATGGTGTCCGCTCATTGAGGCCAAGGAGACGAACGGCGACTTCCTGCTTCGGGCACAAGACCGACCAGTCTTTAACACCCCGCTCCACGGCAGCTTTTCTCGGCAGCAGAAGTGCCTGCGCTGTCAGTGCCTGCGCTTGCTCCCGGTGCGATCGTGCAGTACGTTCCGCGCCTTCAGCGGTTCGGTCACCGTGTAAGCTCAAGATGATCTCACAGCGCCCCGAACTCGCGGAGGGCGAGCAGATCATCGCTGCCCCGACGCTGATCATGACGTTGCCGCTCCGCGGCGTCGTTTCTTCGGCGACATTGTTGGACACCCAGAGTATTCTGATAGGTATCGATCGCCGCGAGACCGCTGAAAAAGCTTTAGATTTAGGCAGGAATTAGACCGTGAGCACGATGCCCCCTGCAACACGCCTGGATCTCGTCGCCGAGAACGCCGAGCTTCGCGCCAGGCTCGCGGAGGCGGAGGACATGCTGCGCGCGATCCGCCGGGGCCAGATCGACGCACTGGTGATGCAGAGCGACACGGGCTCCCGCGTCTACACTCGGCAAGGCGTCGATTCGGCATCGAACCGTACCCGTGACGAGATGCTCGAGATCATCAGCGACGCCGTGATCGCCGTCGATGGCGATCGGCGTGTCACGTATGTCAATCCGGCGGCGCGGCAGCTCTTCTCGCTCGACGCATCGGCAGCGCTCGGCAAACCTGCATCTGAAATTCCCGAATTGCGATTGCTGAATGGATTGATCGACGAAAACTTCATCTCGAACGGTGAATGGCACGGTGAGGTCGTCGATAGGGGACGGGACAGCCAGAGGCGTCACCTCGAAGCGACGCTCATGGCGCGGCAGAACGATTGCGCGGGGTCGGCCGGGATACTGGCTACTTTCCGCGACATCTCTGACCGCAAGCGGGCGGAAGAAGAGCTGCGTGAGAACGAGGAGTTCAACCGCAGCCTGATGGATGGAAGTCCGGATTGCGTCATGGTCCTGGTCGTCGACGGGCGGGTGCTGCGCATGAACGGACCGGGCCTCTGCCTGATGGAGATCGACGACTTCGGGCCGCTGTGCGGCCAGGAGTGGTCGGCCTTGTGGCCGCCGGCAGCCAGACTGGACATCGAACGTGCCGTGGCGGCGGCCCTCGCAGGCGACACTTACGCTTTTCCGGCCTTCTGCCCCACGGCGAAGGGAA
>JANOOW010000484.1:0-8153 GCA_031421555.1 Hyphomicrobiaceae bacterium
AACACTTCAGCGACCGTGAACGGCTGCGACATGAATCGCTCGATCTTGCGTGCGCGGGCGACCGTCAACTTATCGTCTTCGGAAAGTTCGTCCATGCCGAGAATGGCGATGATGTCTTGAAGAGATTTGTACTTCTGCAGGATCGACTGCACGCGGCGGGCAATCGCGTAGTGCTCTTCGCCGACGATGCGCGGATCGAGCATGCGCGATGTCGAGTCGAGCGGATCGACGGCCGGATAGATGCCCTTTTCGGCGATCGAACGCGACAGCACGGTCGTCGCGTCCAAATGGGCGACCGATGTGGCGGGCGCCGGATCGGTCAAGTCGTCGGCCGGCACGTAGATCGCCTGCACCGAAGTGATCGAGCCCTTTTGCGTCGTCGTAATGCGCTCCTGCAGCGCGCCCATGTCGGTCGCGAGCGTCGGCTGGTACCCCACGGCCGAGGGAATACGGCCGAGCAAAGCCGACACTTCCGAGCCAGCCTGCGTAAAGCGGAAAATGTTGTCGACGAAGAACAACACGTCCTGGCCCTTGTCGCGGAAGTCCTCGGCGACGGTCAGGCCTGAAAGGGCGACGCGCATGCGGGCGCCCGGCGGCTCGTTCATCTGGCCGTACACCAAGGCGCACTTGGAGCCTTTGGTCGAGCCGTTGTTCTTCTTCGGATCGATGTTGACGTTCGACTCGATCATCTCGTGATAGAGATCGTTGCCTTCACGCGTGCGCTCGCCGACGCCGGCGAACACCGAGTAGCCGCCGTGTGCGCGGGCAACATTGTTGATAAGCTCCATGATCAGAACGGTCTTGCCGACGCCGGCGCCGCCGAACAGGCCGATCTTGCCGCCCTTCGCGTAAGGCGCGAGCAAATCCACCACCTTGATGCCGGTAACCAGCATCGAAGCTTCGGTCGACTGATCGGCAAACGAAGGCGCTGGCTGATGAATGGCGCGGCGGCCAGGCGTGTTGATCGGGCCAACTTCGTCGATTGGCTCACCGATCACGTTCATGATGCGGCCGAGTGTTTCCTCTCCGACCGGCACCGAAATCGGCGAGCCGAGATCGATCACTTCCTGACCACGCGTCAAACCTTCCGACGAGTCCATGGCGATGGTGCGCACGGTGTTCTCGCCGAGATGCTGTGCGACTTCGAGGATCAACCGGTTGCCGTGGTTGTTGGTCTCGAGAGCGTTCAGAATTTCTGGCAGATGGCCGTCGAACTTCACGTCGACGACGGCGCCCATCACCTGTGAAATCTTGCCGGTTTTGTTGCTCGCAGCCATCGTTCTCTAGTCCTCGTTGAATCGTTCGTATTGGAATTAGAGCGCTTCGGCGCCCGAGATGATCTCGATCAGTTCGCGTGTGATATTGGCCTGCCGCTGACGGTTGTATTTGATCGTCAACTTGTTGATCATGTCGCCGGCGTTGCGCGTCGCGTTGTCCATCGCCGACATGCGCGCGCCCTGCTCGGAGGCTGCGTTCTCGAGGAGACCGCGAAACACCTGGGTCGAGATATTGCGCGGCAACAGCACGCCGATGATCTCTTCCTCGGATGGCTCATACTCGTTCACCGACGCAGCGGCGGGAGCGGCTGCCGGCTTCACGTCCTTGAATGCAGCGTCCACTTCCGTCACCTTGACCGGGATCAGCTGCAATGCCGTCGGCTTCTGCGCAATCACGGACTTGAACTCGGAGAAGTACAACGTCGCAACGTCGAACTCTTTCGCTTCGAACAGCTTGAAGATGCGGTTCGAGATATCCTCGGCGTTATCGAACGCCAGGTTCTTGACGGCCTTGAGATCGACGCGATCGATGATCTGACGGCCGAACTCGCGGCGCAACGCATCGGCGCCCTTCTTGCCGACGGCCAGGATCTTGACCGTCTTGCCTTCACGAATGAGACGCTGCGCATCGTTGCGGGCAAGCTTGGCGATGTTGCCGTTGAAACCGCCACAAAGGCCGCGTTCGGCGGTCATCACGACGAGCAAGTGAACCTTATCGCTGCCCGTGCCGACGAGTAGGGGCGATACGCCCTCCGTGTTGGTGATCCGCGCATTCACGTTGGCTAGCATCTGCGCCATACGCTCGGCATAGGGGCGGGCCGCGGTCGCAGCTTCCTGGGCGCGGCGCAGTTTCGCTGCCGCCACCATCTGCATCGCCTTGGTGATCTTGCGCGTCGCCTTGACCGAGGCGATGCGATTGCGCATATCTTTGAGTGAGGCCATCGGGCACTTCCGTAGGTTGGGTCAAGGCACGCGACCCAACGGTGTCAGAGCATCAGCGAGAGTTGGGTCGCGCGAAAGGCTTTCCCAACCTATATTAAGCGACTGCTTTCGCGACCGAAGTGATAACGCCCTTGAGCTTGTCGGCGGTGGCGTCGGAGAGATCTTTCGACGTGCGGATGTCGTCGAGGATGGCGATGTTCGTCGACCGCAAGTTCGCCAGCAGCGCATCTTCGAACGGCTTGATCTTGTCGACCGGCAGCGGATCGAGATACCCGTTGACGCCAGCGTAGATAACGCAAACCTGCTCTTCCATCTTGAGCGGGGCGAACTGGCCCTGCTTCAAGAGCTCGGTCAAACGCGAACCACGGGCAAGCAGTTTTTGCGTAGCCGCGTCCAGATCGGAGCCGAACTGAGCGAAGGCCGCCATCTCGCGATACTGCGCTAGCTCGCCCTTGATCTTGCCAGCGACCTTCTTCATCGCCTTGGTCTGCGCGGACGATCCCACGCGCGACACCGACAAGCCGACGTTCACAGCTGGGCGAATACCCTGATAGAACAGATCGGTTTCGAGGAAGATCTGACCGTCGGTGATCGAGATCACATTGGTCGGAATAAACGCCGACACGTCGTTGCCTTGGGTCTCGATGATAGGCAGCGCGGTCAATGAACCGTTGCCGGCGGCATCGCCCATCTTGGCGGCGCGTTCGAGCAGACGGGAGTGGAGGTAAAACACGTCGCCGGGGTAGGCTTCGCGGCCTGGAGGGCGGCGCAGCAGCAGCGACATCTGGCGGTAGGCGACGGCCTGCTTCGACAAGTCGTCGTAGATGATGACCGCATGCATCTTGTTGTCGCGGAAGAACTCGCCCATGGCGCAACCGGTGAATGGCGCGAGATATTGCATCGGTGCGGGATCGGACGCGGTGGCGGCAACGACGATCGTGTATTCAAGAGCGCCGTTTTCTTCCAGCACCTTCACGAACTGCGCCACGGTCGAGCGCTTCTGGCCGATTGCGACGTAGACGCAATAAAGTTTCTGGTTCTCGTCGGTGCCCTTGTTGAGCGCCTTCTGGTTGAGAATCGTGTCGAGCGCGACGGCGGTCTTGCCGGTCTGGCGATCGCCGATGATCAATTCGCGCTGGCCGCGGCCAACGGGGATCAACGCGTCGATTGCCTTGAGGCCGGTTGCCATCGGCTCATGCACCGACTTGCGTGGCAGGATGCCCGGCGCTTTGATATCGACGCGCGATTTCTTGTCCGACTTGATCGGACCCTTGCCGTCGATCGGATTGCCGAGACCATCGACCACGCGGCCGAGCAGACCCTTGCCGACTGGGACTTCCACGATGGCGCCCGTCCGCTTGACGGTGTCGCCTTCCTTGATCGAGCGATCGTCGCCGAAGATAACGACGCCGACGTTGTCGGCCTCGAGGTTCAGCGCCATACCGCGAATGCCGCCGGGGAACTCGACCATCTCGCCCGCCTGGACGTTGTCGAGGCCATAGACACGGGCGATACCGTCACCGACGGACAAAACCTGACCGATCTCGGAGACTTGCGCCTCCTTGCCGAAGTTCTTGATCTGCTCCTTCAAAATCGAGGAGATCTCAGCGGCGCGAATTTCCATCAGCCAACCTCTTTCATGGCGGTCTTGAGACTATTCAGCTTCGTACGAAGCGAACTATCGATCATGCGGCTACCCACCTTGACGATGAGGCCACCCAGAATGCCCGGATCGACACGCGACGTGATCGACACGTCCTTGCCGACCGAAGCCCTCATCGTTTCTTTCAACTGCTGCATCTGCGCGTCGTTGAGCGCGATCGCCGACGTAACTTCCGCCGAGGTCTCGCCGCGGCCACGGGCGGCCAGCGTGCGGAATGCCTTGATCATGTCTGGAACTGCAAACAGCCGGCGGTTCTTGGCGATCAGCTTGACGAAGTTGGCGGTCAATCCCGTGATGCCGGCCTTTGCCAGCACAGCTTCCAGAGCCTTGGTCTGCTCGTCGGCAGAGAACACCGGGCTGCGGACTAGACGCCGAAGATCTTCGCTCTCGTCCAGCAGGCCTTGCAGCGCGATCACGCTCTGCTCGACCGGCTTCACTTGGTTCTGCTCGGTTGCCAGATCGTACAGCGCGGACGCATAGCGCCCGGCGACACTGGCCATCATTGCTTCATCGGTCGCCACGTCGAACGCTCTCGTTCGTTAGGGGTGAGAATTGGTTGGGAAAACATTCGAGGGCCGCAGCGATCGTCCGCACAGCCGCGCGTCTCAACAAAACAAATCGGACGGCGCTAATGGCGCCACCCGGCTCAATCATCAAGTTGAGGTGGCCTTAGCATGGGTCGCGGAGTGCATCAACTAGGCGTTCGACGCACGCGATGCCGCATGTGGAAATTCACAACCTGCGCGGCAAATCAACAGGACCGGTACGTTGGGTTAAGTTGAATTCTAACGCGGTGACTCGACGTCACCTTACACCAATGTCTCGAACAGCCTTTTGTGCAGGCTCATGCGCGGCATCAGCGATGAGACGAGCATGTGTTCGTGCAGGGTGTGAGCACCCTCACCGTCGACGCCCAGCCCGTCCAGCGTGGCGACGAACGGTGCGGTGAAGTTGCCATCGCTGCCGCCGCCCGTTGCCACACCGACCAAGTCGAGACCGATCTCCGAGGCAACTTTCTGAGCGTGTGCGTAGAGCTTTGCGCCGGCCGCATTCATTTCATACGGCGGGCGATTGAGACCGCCGGTCACCTGGACGGCGACATCGGGATTGTACGCCTTTAGATTGCGGAAGTGGGCTTCGAAGTGTTCGGCATCGGCGATCGTCATGATCCGCATATCGACTGACGCTTCACATAACCCCGGCACGACGTTCTCCGCCGTGCCACCGGTGATTTGGCCGACGTTGAAGGTCACCCCGCGCTTGTAGTCCGTCATCGCCTCGATATCGACGATCTGCCGCGCCATTTCGAGGATCGCGCTGCGGCCGTCCTGATGCCGCGCGCCTGCGTGCGATGGCCGCCCGCGCGCGGTGATGACGAAACGAGCGACGCCCTTGCGCGCGGTGACGATCTTGCCGCCATCGCGTGCCGGTTCGGTAACGAGCACGTACTTCGCGCGGGCAGCGCTGGCGACGATCAGATCGCGCGACGTCGGGCTGCCGGTTTCTTCATCCGATGTATAAAGAAAGCGCAGCGGCAGCGGCGTCGACTTGCCCGCGCGTGTGATCGCCTGGAACGCTGCGAATGCCAAGTAGGCACCGCCCTTCATGTCGTATATGCCGGGTCCGTAACAACGGTCGCCATCGACGCGAAACGCCAGGTCCTTGATGGTCCCGCGTGGATGCACGGTATCCAGATGGCAGAGCACGAGTATCCCCGGCTCGTCATCGCGGCCCCATGGCGATGAAACCGAAAGATGATCGCCGTATCCGTCACGCCCCTCGATGCGCTCGACCTTGGCGCCGGCTCTGCCCCAGCCGCTCGCGCATAGATCCATCAGGTGATTGATGCCAGCCACATCCGGCGTGTGGCTTTCGATCTCGACCCATTCGCGTATTCCGGCCAGGATCTCTCGAGTATCGGGCGCCGTCATGTTGCTATTCCTTCACGTGTCCGGCGGCACTTTTCCGGCGCGCCCGTGCCGATGCCAAGTGTTGTTCGCGGATCGTAATGAAGAACGCCGCCGCGATGATCAAAGCCGCGCCGACCCATGTACTCAGCCCCGGGATCTCACCGAACAACCAGTATCCCCACGACGACATCCACAGCAATCGAAGATAGTCGACCGGCATCGAGATGCTGACATCGGCGATACGAATAGCTTTGATGTATCCGTAGTTTCCGATTGCCGCGGCGCAACCCATCGCGAACAGGCAGAGCCAGACTTCCATCGAGGGCATGGTCCACACGGGGATCGTCGCCACCAAGGCCACCGGCAAGATCATCAGCGGCTGATAGAACGTTATGGTCGTTACGCTATCGTACTTCGCAAGCGCCTTCGACATCAGCAGCGAGGCGGCCCACAGAGCGCTCGATACGGCAGCGGTGATCGCTGCCCAGGACATCACGTCCGACCCCGGCTTCAACACGATCAGCGCGCCGATCAGCCCGACGATCACCGCCGACCAGCGTACCAATCCGACCTTCTCTCGAAACCAGACGGCCGCACCGATCGTCACGAAAATAGCGGTCGTAAAACTCAGCGCACCCGCGTCCGCCAGCGGCATCTGTCCGAGCGCGTAATACCATGCCGTCATCGAGCAAACGCCGACCAGCCCCCGCGCCATCTGCAGCCGCAGATTGTTCGTACGCCACGACACCTGACCAGGCCGGAACACGATCGGCAGGGTCACCAAAATCGTGAAGACCGAGCGCAGGAAGACGATTTCGATGGTCGGGATGTGCGGGCTGACGTAGCGCACGCCAAGGTGCAGCAGCGACGACATCACGCCGGCGATCAACATCATGACGACGGCGGCCACGACCGGGGTCATGCCGAAAACGGTGCCCTCTTCCCGGGCATCTATTGCCGGCGCCGCCATTGTGAAAAGTCTCCGTGAAGTTCAACCCGCATCAAAGCTGTTCGCGCCGGAACATGCCAGCCTCACGATGCGTATCAGGCTTGCATTACTTGAAGTGCTTCGACAGCTTGAGCGCCTGGCCCTGATAGTTGCTGCCGAGGTCGCGGCCGTACAACATCTCGGGGAGCTCGGTCAGCCGCTCGTAGATCAGGCGGCCGATGATCTGGCCGTCCTCCAGCACGAACGGCACCTTGTGGCTGCGTACTTCTAGCACCACCCGCGCGCCCGATCCGCCAGCCGGCTCGTGGCCGAAGCCAGGATCCATGAAGCCCGCGTAGTGCACGCGAAACTCGCCGACCAGCGGATTGAACGGCATCATCTCGGCGGCATAGGCCGGCGGCACGTGCACCGCTTCCTTGGAGGCCAAGATGTAGAACTGATCCGGATCGAGGATCAAAC
The DNA here is from genome assembly GCA_031421555.1 of Hyphomicrobiaceae bacterium. Classification (GTDB taxonomy): domain Bacteria; phylum Pseudomonadota; class Alphaproteobacteria; order Rhizobiales; family Hyphomicrobiaceae; genus JAKFWF01. Next base: position 7,201 of record JANOOW010000484.1, read on the forward strand.
GCCGCTCGCCGGAACTGGCGCGGATCGGCTCCCAATACTCCGCGATCGGGCAGGCGCCGGACACATCGACATTGACGACACCGGTGTGCCGCTTGGCGCGGTAACCAACGAGGCCCGTCTGATCACCGATCAGATCGACCGACAGCGCGATGCCGTTGTCGATGTCCTCGACGCCACCGGTCACGAGATGCTGAGCTGCATGCAGTTGCCGCAACTCGGCATCGGCAATTTGCGCCATGCCGCTGCGCAACCGCAGCTGGCTGAGGGTCGAACCCTGCTTCACCACGATCGGAAACGTCTGCGGGCAAATCTCGGCATAGAGCGGCCCTTTGTATCCGGCCGGAATTTGATCGAACGAAGTTGCGCAATCGGCGATCACGCGCGTGAACACATCCAGCCTGCCGGTCGAACTTTTCGGATTGGCCGAACCGGCAAGCCCCGGCGGCAATGCGAGTGCTTCCAGCAAAGGTACAATGTACACACAGCCGGTTTCCAGCACCGCACCTTTGGTCAGATCGAACGTATGGAGCAACAGGCCATTGAGCTTCGACTCGACGGTGGCGGTGGGACCCGGCAAGAAGCTCGCCCGCACGCGATGGGCGACGTTGCCGAGCCGCAGGTCGAGGCTCGCGGGCTGCAACTGCCGCGCGCTCATCGGCTCGGACAAGACGATCGCGCCGGATTGAGTCAGCTCGCGCAACGTCTGCGCCGGAAGCACGCCCGCCGCTGACATCGGAGCTGCCGCTGTTGCAGCACGTTTCCCGGTCGATTTCGCCATTCGTTTGCTCTGCCCTCCACGCGTCCCCGCGTCAAGCAGCCGTGCCCGCCGTAGCCTTGGTTTTCAACTGCAACGCTGCCATCGCGTACCCGCCACTCGCGCCATCGACGAAATGCAGGTGATCGTCGGTTACGATGGAGGGAACGATGCACGTCATGAGCGCTTCGGTTTGACG
>JANOOW010000485.1:0-2049 GCA_031421555.1 Hyphomicrobiaceae bacterium
GCATCGCGGGGTGGTTCATGATTCTCGTGGTGATAGTGCCTGAAGCACCTAAACGTTCGAGGTGAGCCGCAGACACCGACTTGTCGGTTCCTGTCAGGTCGACCGCGGGGCTAGCCGTCACCATGGGCCAGCGTCTTGGCGGGCTTGAAATTCAGAGGCCGCTTCAGCCGCCGCCTCTTCCGCGCGAGCTTCATCAAGAGTCCGCATACGTTTGACCACATCGTGAAATTGGGTCACGTCGCGAACGACAGCGAGCCCGGGAAGTGCCTCACCTGCAGATCGATTCGCCATGTATGCCGAAACGATACCAACATACTTGACTGCATCATCTCCAAGCCAAAGAGTAGGCCCACCGCTTACACCATTTATGGCTACGCCGTCCACCAGGTAAGCAGATTCCGCTTCGAGAGTTGCGCTTATGCGCCCGGAGAAGAAGCATAGATTCTTGGATGAGACAGCCGGAAAGCCGAGCCAGCCAATTTCGACTCCAGTTTTAATAATCATGCCCTCCTCAAACAGTTCGGGTGGCTGCCGAGGAAGAGTGACCGTACCGGGCTCAAACAGGATGGCCGCAGTATCGCGAGATGAGTCCATGAAGATCACGCGATTGTCATGGCGAAGGGTGATAGTTTCTCCGCTCGCAAAATGTTCAAGCCGGATTGGCTGCTCCCATTCATGCGCATGGCTTATGACGTGCGCAGCGGTGGCTATGCCAAATATGTCACCGGCGACCGAGTGCGACACCAAGAATCCCGTACCCATTGCTGTAGGAGTGCTGATCCGATAGACATACGGATGTACTCGATTAACTGCTTCATGCCATTGCATAGGGTGATGGTACTTTAGTGACGGCTAACGATCAGCGTTTATCTGCCGCAAAACTCGCAGCTTAATCTGGGCACTGCAATGCAGCATGATCACTAAAACCTCCGGTAAAGGGCGGGGCTTGCTGGCTGTCAAGGAAGTTGACTGTAATTTCATATAGTTATAAAGGCACCCTAAAACACGTCATACGGTCAGCTGCCTCGAACAGGTCAAGCGGCGTGCGAATCCCGCGCGCTGTCCGTTTTCTTCGCATCGTCATGCCCAACGATCCGAGCGTCCCGACCGCACACCCCTCAAAACGAATAAGCCGCCGTCGCCGACAACAACCAGGTCCGCCCAGCCGCAGGCTCAAAGAACCGCCCGTTCCCCTCATTGACGATCACCGACCCCGCATACTTCTTGTCGCTCAGATTGTCCACCCGCGCCGTCGTCGTCAGCCGCCATTTTCCGGCGACGAACACATAACCGACATGCGCAGCCGTCGTGACGTACGAGCCCGCCGCGTCAGAGTTGCTGTCGTTGACCGGTACGCTGCTCCGGTAGCGCGCCTCGACCCCGCCGCGCAGGCCCTGCGCGGGCCGCCAGCCGAGTTCCGCCGCGACCGTGGTGCGGGCAATGCCGGGGATGCGGTTGTCGGCCGGGATCGTCCGGTGTGGTGCGGCGCACGGCGCGGTGGCGCAAGTCGTGAATGCATCGCGGTAGCGCGCATCGAGCAGCGTGTACGACAGCTGCGCCAGCGCGCTGCCGAACGGCGACACGCTGGACGACAGCTCCAGCCCCTGTCTGCGCGTGGCGCCGGCATTTTGAAAGGTGCTGCGCCCGCCCAGATTGGTCTGGCCGACGATCTCGTCTTGCGTGCGGGTGTGAAACAGCGCGACGTTGGCCTCGGCCGGCATGGCCGCACCCTTCGCGGTGCGCCACTTGACGCCGACTTCGGCGTTCTTGCTGCGCGACGGCTTCAGGTCGAAGTTCAGGCCGGTTGCCCCGCTCGACCGATACGCCAGCTCGTTGAAAGTCGGCGTCTCAAAGCCCTTGCCGGCCGCAACATAGAGCCGCGTTTCGGGCGTCAGCGCGTAGCTCAGTCCGGCCACCGGCAAGGTGGCGGAATACTTGGCGCTGCCGCTGTCGTCGCCGTTGATGCCGACGATGTAGTCGTCCGACGAGGTGAAGCGCACGGTGCTGCGCCGCACACCGGCGTTCAGCGTCCAGCGCGTGTCGAGCTTC
>JANOOW010000486.1:0-5052 GCA_031421555.1 Hyphomicrobiaceae bacterium
CGCCACCGGCTTCGGCTTCAGTTCCTTGTCGGTCTCGGCAAGTGCCTTGGGGCCGACCATGAGAAATCCGGTCGCGACCGTCTGGAACAGTGGCTTGTCCCTGAGGAAAGCAGCCGAAATGCCGTGAATGCGCTCGGCGTCGGGATGCACATCGCGATCCTGCGGGTTGATGAAGGCGTGAAACTCGACGCCGGTCGGATGGCGGTTGATCAACTCGATGCAACCGATTTCGATCAGCCGGTCGCCACGTTTCGGGTCGAGCCCAGTCGTCTCCGTATCGAGTACGATCTCGCGCATTGGATCTGGCCCCCAGGCATACCTTCAGATCCAGTATTTCTCGAACGCGGTTCCAGATCGGCCTTTCAACTGTACGACGATTGCATCGACTTGTGCGTCGGTAGCTGCAATTTCGCCGCCCGTGTCCACAACGAAATCGCTGCGCCGGCGCTTATCGGCATCACTCATTTGACGTTTCAAAACGGCATCGAGCTTTTCTGTCGTCATACCTGGACGAGCGAGCACCCTAACGCGCTGAATATCGGGCGGCGCACTGACGGCTACCGTGACGTCGACACGTTTATCTCCGCCCGTCTCGAACAGGAGCGGAATTTCGAGCACAGCCATTACGGCCCCCGAAGCTCTCGCCGCCTGCAGCGCCTTGCGTTCAGCAGCCTGCACGAGCGGATGCACGATCTGTTCCAGCAGCTTGAACCGAGAAGGGTCGGCAAGCAGGTGCTTTGAAAGCTTCTCGCGATCGATGCGGCCTAGCGTTGTGACGCCGGCGAACGCCGCCTCGATCGGGGCCACTGCTTCGCCTGTGTACAATGAATGCACCAACGCATCGGCATCGATCACGGGTATGCCGTTATGCCTGAACCGCTCGGCCGCGGTCGACTTTCCCATGCCGATCGATCCCGTCAGTCCAATCAGCAACATGAGCATGTCCTTGCCGCGTGCCCGGTTAAAACGTCACCGCACCACGCGCCCTCAGTTCGCCAAGTAGTGGCAACAACGGCATTCCCAGTATCGTAAAGTAATCGCCCTCGATTTTTTCAAACAATTGCAGTCCCCGCCCCTCGATTTTGAACGCGCCAACGCAATCGAACAGCCCGTCGCCTTCGAGTTCGAGGTAGCGATCGAGGAACGCATCCGAGAACGAACGCATCGTCAGGTTCACGGTATCGACCGTGCTCCATACCGCCTCGCCATCGACTGCGATCGATACCGCCGAATGCAGTTGGTGCGTGCGCCCCCGTAGACGGCAAAGTGTCTCGCGCGCCTTCGCAAGATCGCCCGGCTTCGTCATGATAACGGGCCCAAGATTGAGGATCTGATCCGAGCCGATCACAATGGCTTGGTGACGATGCTTACTCACGGCCTCCGCCTTCGCCCGGGCCAAGGCTTGCGCAATTTCCACAGGCGACGATGGCTGATGCCGGGCAAGCAATGCATCGCGGATGGCAACCTCATCGACGTGCGCAGGCTCGACCGAAAAAACGACGCCGGCCTGCTCGAGCATAGCGCGGCGTGCGCTACTGCCTGACGCAAGTATGATCGGACGCAGGGTATCAACCATCGGCGTTATCGCCGTTAGCTTCAGCGCCCGTCTCGCGATCGTGGAACAGCCGGAGGATTTGTGCGGCGGTCTCCTCGATCGAGCGGCGCGACACGTCGATGACGGGCCAGCCGTGCCGCGCGCAGAGCCTTCGCGAATGCGCGATCTCCTGAGCGATCCGGTCTCGATCGACGTACTCGTCCAAGTTTCGATCGGACAAGAATCGCACGCGATTGCGCCTGATTTCGGCAATCCGGTCGGCGCTGGCGACAAGCCCCACAACGAAGGCCGCATGCGGTTCCGTCAAGGCGTCCGGAAGTGGTATTTCAGGGACGATCGGCACGTTCGCCGTCTTATATCCCCGCTGCGCCAGGTAGATACTCGTCGGCGTTTTCGATGTCCGCGATATGCCGAGGATGATGATGTCGGCCGTGTTCAGATCAGTCGGCAGCTGGCCATCGTCGTGCGCCATCGAAAAATTCAGTGCATCGATCCGCTGGAAGTACTCCGCGTCAAGAACGTGCTGCCCCGCAACAATCGGCGTCTGCGGCGCACCGAGGTAACTCTCGAAGATTTTCATGATCGGTTCGAGTACGTGCAGACATGGCACTTTGAGTTCGCGGCAACGGCGTTCGAGTTCGGCAGTCAAGTCCCGATTGACGATCGTATAGAGTACGATGCCCGGAGCGGACGCGATCTCCTGCATGGCTCGATCAAGCTGACGTGAATTGCGTATCAACGGATGCACGTGCTCGATCGGCCGGACTTCGGCGTATTGAACAGCGGCCGCCTTAGCGATCGTGGTGAGTGTTTCGCCCGTCGAATCCGAAATCAGGTGCAAGTGAAAGTAGCTCGGCAGGGCGTTGGCCATCTGTGGACATTTCCAGGGTTATTAACAGTGTAGCTCCAACCTCGCGCCTCGCTCACCGCTCGCGTGCCAGTATCCACAAATCTATCCACAAACACCAACGCGCCGGCAACTGAGGCCAATGAAACGATGTCCCTGTGAGTTGTGAAGCTGTCCAGCAATTATCGAGTGCTTTTGCACACGTTCGGCCCAAGGAAGAACCATACAACTCGCCTACCAACCCCCTGTTCGCAAAGATCAAAGCTCGCTACGTGTAGATCCCGATGCCTAACACACTAGACCTAGCCGAAATTTACCCGCCTGCGGACAAGCTGGGGATGGGGTTGGACAAACCGGACATTCCCACAATCCACTGCGGTAAGAGTCATAATAATAAGCTTAGACTAGAATCTTAGTTTGAAAAGAGAAGCAAATGGCAGGGCATAACGCAGCGCTCACAGCCAAGGCGCAGACGATGCGGTTTCTTCAGCCGTTTGCTGGCAAGGCCATCGATCCGCCACCGGTTTGGCTTATGCGTCAGGCCGGGCGTTATCTGCCCGAGTACCGCGAGACACGCGCCAGGGCGGGTTCGTTTTTGAACCTGTGCTACTCACCCAAGCTGGCGTGCGAGGTGACGTTGCAGCCGATCCGGCGTTTCGGTTTTGACGCCGCGATCTTGTTTTCCGACATCCTCGTCGTGCCGGACGCCATCGGCCAACCGGTGAGTTTCGTCGAAGGCGAAGGGCCCCGGCTGCAAGGGTTGGAGACGGCTGCCGACTTGAGCAAGCTGAACCTTGAGCAGGCCAAAACGAAGTTCGAGTCGGTGGCGGAAAGCGTCGCACAAATCCGTGCGGCGTTACCGAAGGAAACCGCTCTTATCGGTTTTTGCGGGGCGCCGTGGACGGTTGCAACTTACATGATCGGCGGCAAGGGATCGCCGGACCAGGCCGTCACGCGGCTGAAGGCGTATCGCGAACCGGACTTCGTTACGCGGCTGATGGATCTGCTCGTCGAAGCGTCGATCAACTATCTGGCTTTGCAAGTAAAAGCTGGCGCCGACGTGCTGATGATCTTCGATAGCTGGGCTGGAAGCCTACCCGATGACGAGCTCGAAAAATGGGTCTTAGCGCCCACCAAGCGCATTGTCGCCGGTATCAAATCGATGCACCCGAATGTGCCTATCATCGGCTTTCCGCGCGGAGCTGAATATGCGTCGCTGACCTACGCGGAAGCGACTGGCGTCGATGGGATCGGCTGCGATACAGCGATGCCTTTGGCGCTGATGGCCGGTCCCTTGTCAGCGAAAGGAATCGTGGTACAGGGCAATCTCGATCCGCTGTTGATGATCGCTGGGGGGGCCGCCATGGAACGTCGAGCGCGCGAGATCATCGACGCCATGCGCGGTAAGCCTTTCGTGTTCAATCTTGGCCACGGCATCACGCCGGAAGGCTCACCGCAGACGGTAGCGCAGCTGCTCAAGATCATCCGGAACCACTGACGCCGTGATCGAAGCCTGGAATCCTTGGATCAAAGCACTGCATGTCCTGGCCATAATTTCTTGGATGGCTGGACAACTCTATCTGCCGCGGCTGATGGTTTATCACGTCGATGCCGGGCGCGGTTCGAAGCAGTCCGAGACGTTCAAGATCATGGAGCGCCGGCTTCTCAAGGCGATCATCAATCCTGCAATGATCATCACATGGCTGACGGGTCTTTGGCTCGCCTGGTCCCTCTTCGCCTTCAAGGGTGGTTGGCTTCATGTGAAGATTTTACTGGTCGTTTTGATGAGCGCGTTTCACGGCCAACTTGTCCGCTGGGTGCGTGAGTTTGCGGAAGATCGCAACACGCACAGTGCCAAGTTTTTTCGTGTCGCCAACGAAGTGCCGACTATATTGATGATCGGTATCGTCGTGATGGTGATCGTCAAGCCGTGGTAGGAATGACGATAAACATGGGAAATAGTGTGGACTGAGTATGGCATCGAAGCTTGCAAAGCGTCAGCTTACCGGGCGCGTTACCGTCGACGGCGACGAGTTCGAATGGGAAGTCTACCGCGAGCCGCGTTGGTCGAGCCAGGAAGGCTTGATGGGCTTGACGCTGTCCGTCACGATGGTCGATCACGCGCGCGAACTACTGCTCGAGTTTCCCAACGACCTGACGAAAAAGTATGTCGGGTTTTTCGATCAGCGGCCGAAGATCGTGCCGGCCAACATTGTGCATGGCATCCGCGCGGCCATAGCCGCCGGCTATAAGCCGGGATCCCGAGGCAAGGCCTTCTCGTTCAGTGTCCCAGCACCCAACGCAACGCCGCCCTTGTAGGTTGGTCAAGCGCCGCTTGCGCGCGACCCAACATGGCGGACGCGGGACCTAACGGCTCTGCAACACCACCCGTGGATGTTGGGTCTTGCAAAAGGCTCGACGCCAACCTACGTCCAGCTGGCGCATCAGCAGCGTCGTGGCGAACACTTCGCACCGCAACTGTAGGTTGGCGTCAAGCGCAGCGCGACCCAACATAGCGGACGCGGGACCAACGACCCTGCAAGACCACCCGTGGATGTTGGGTCTCGCAAAAGGCTCGACGCCAACATACGTCCAGCTGGCGCATCAGCAGCGTCGTGGCGAACACATCGCACCGCAACAGGAGGGTGGC
>JANOOW010000487.1:0-3134 GCA_031421555.1 Hyphomicrobiaceae bacterium
GACTCGTGATCTTGCGTAGTGGAAACGTTATGCCGGGAGGGGAGGAAGGCTGCGGCTGCGGTACCTTGACCCTTGGTGCTTCTGATTTCGAGGCGGCCGCCATGCAGCTCGACCAGCGCCTTGGCGATCGGCAGGCCAAGGCCCGTACCTTCGCGCCATCTCGTCTTCTTGCCGTCGACCTGTCCAAACGGCGTTAAAGCGATCTCTATTTCATCGAGCGTCATGCCGACGCCGGTATCGTGCACGACGGCCACCGCCCCGCCATCGCTTGTTCGCGTAGCCTCGAGCGTCACCGACCCGCCGGGCCGCGTGAACTTGATCGCGTTATTGAGCAGGTTGGTGAAAATCTGCCGCAGCTTGTTGGCATCGCCACGAACAGCCGGAAGGCTTGGATCCAGCAGCAGCTTGATCTCGACGGATGCTTCTTCAGCTGCGCCCTTGAAGGAGGCGGCGCACGACGCCAGCACATCGTCCAGATCGACCTCGTGATGGTCCAGCGTGTAGCGCCCGCTCTGGATTTTTGAAATATCGAGAATATCGTTGATGACGGCGAGCAGCTGACCAGCGGCGTCATGGATCAGGTGCGAGTACTGGACGATCTCGTTGTCCTGCAGGCGGCGGGCGTCATGCTCGCTCAACAGTTTCGAAAAGCCGATGATCGTGTTGAGCGGCGTGCGCAGCTCGTGGCTCATATTTGCAATGAACTCGGATTTGACCTGACTCGCGAGTTCACTTTCGATGCGTGCTGATTGTTCGGCGGCCCGAGTTCGGTTGCGCAGGACAGCCTCACCGAGCAGCGAAGAATACTCGCCTATCAGGGAGTTCGGTTTGCCAGCGGTCAGTCCATTGATCATTGTAATCACAGCGTCTGGGGCGGAGTGTCAGCTGTGAAATTAGTGCTTAACATATAATCGAGTATTAACGGCTGCGCCGGTTTGCGGCAATGCAGTTATCCCGATGCGAACTGGCGCGAATGAGGGTCATCCGCGCCAGAAGACCAGGCGCAATCAAGCGCCTGATTTAGGTCTTACCACCAGCGCCGTGGGCGATAGCAGTTCCATGTGCAATAGAGACGGCCGTAACGCCCGCGATAGCATTCACGATAGCAGCGGCGGCCATAGTGCCCTCTCCAGGTAGCCAATTCCACGCCCCCGCCTTCGACGGCTGTGGCAGCCTGCAATGGCGAGAACGGTCCGGTCACTGCCGCTGACGCCGGCCCGCCGGCCATTGCGCAACCGGCGGCAAGTGATACAGCAAGAAGGGCCGCACGATACTTGTTCGACATAACTGGTCTCCATGTTGGTTTGTCTTGATGACGAACACGACTGAGATCGCCATCGCTAACCCCGACCAGTCTTCATCATCCCGCAGGACAGCTGAACGGCGGCTGAACGCGAACGCAGGATACGGTTCAGCAAACTCATTTCGGCGTCGATGCCGGGGGCTGCTCGATCTAGTGCTGGCGCCGAATGGAGGAACAGATGCCTATCGCCACCCGGCTGACCGAACGCCTCGGGATCGTCCATCCCGTCATATCCGCTCCGATGGCGTTCGCCGCCGGCGGAAAGCTTGCCGCGGCTGTTTCAAACGCGGGTGGCCTTGGATTGATTGGCGGCGGCTACGGTGATGAAGAATGGTTGGGTGACCAGTTCCGGGCGGCCGGCAATGCCGCGATCGGCTGCGGCTTCATCACGTGGTCGCTGCAGAGGCAACTGGACCTACTCGAGCGCGCATTGGAGCATCACCCTAAAGCACTTTTCCTATCGTTCGGCGACCCGGCCCCCTTCGCACATAAGATCAAGACTACCGGAGCGATGCTCATCTTGCAGGTTCAAAGCCGTCGCGATGCCGAACGTGCGATCGATGTGGGCGCCGACATCATCGTGGCACAGGGTGCAGAAGCCGGTGGCCACGGCGAGAAGCGGGCGACGATGACGATCGTGCCTGAAGTTGCCGATCTTATCGCGCAGCGGGCACCCGCGACACTGCTCTGCGCCGCAGGTGGGATCGCGGATGGGCGGGGGCTTGCGGCAAGCTTGATGCTGGGTGCCGACGGCGTCGTCGTCGGCTCGCGGTTCTGGGCTTCGACCGAAGCACTTGTGCACCCGAACATGCACGCCGCGGCGGTAGCAGCGACAGGCGATGACACGGTCCGCCAAAGCATAACCGACATCGCGCGCGGCTACGACTGGCCCGAGCGCTACAACATTCGCGTCGTACGCAATGCCTACATCGACGATTGGGCTGGCAGAGAAGCGGAGATGCGCGCTGCAGGGGGAGCAGAGCGCGCCCGATACGCCAGTGCGGCCGCCGCCGGTGATACCGCAATTGCTGCAGCGATTGCTGGCGAAGCAACCGGGCTAATTCAAGCGATCGAGCCGGCGGCGGTCATTCTCGATCGCATGATCGCAGAAGCCGAAGCGCTACTTGCCAGAGGTGCTGGCCTTGCCCGCTAAACAAAATCTGGGCCGCCCCGATCTGCTGATTTTCGATTTCGATGGCGTCGTTGCCGATAGTGAGACGATCGCCAATCAATCACTGGCCGACTACCTGACGGCGATCGGTCATCCGACCTCGCTCGACGAGGCCATGCGCCTGTTCATGGGCAAGCGTCATGCCGACACGCTGCTCGCTATCTCGACCTACATCGGCCGTGCAATTCCAGACGATTTCGAAACTGCCTATCGCGTGCAAAATCGCGTGGTGATGCGCGAGCGCGTCCGGCCGATCCCTGGCGTCGTTCGCTTCCTAGAAACGCGCAGCCAGTTCAAGCGCTGCGTTGCCTCCTCGTCGTCGATCGAATGGCTGGACCACTGCGTCGACGCGTTTGGTTTTCGCCCGGCGTTCGGTCAGAACTTGTTCAGCGCGACGCGCGTCGCCAACGGCAAGCCGGCTCCGGACATATTCCTGCTGGCTGCGCACGAGATGAAGGTGCTCCCAGCCTCGACGATCGTCATCGAAGATAGCCCAGCCGGTGTCGTGGGTGCGGTGGCAGCTGGATGCCGCGTCATCGGCTTCCTCGGCGGATCGCACGTTCGTGCTGGGCATGCCGACAACCTGCGGGCGGCCGGCGCTCATGCGATTGCGCATGACTACGACGAGGTCGCCCACCTGGTATCGGTATAGGATTGCCC
>JANOOW010000488.1:0-4915 GCA_031421555.1 Hyphomicrobiaceae bacterium
TAGTTCCTGGTACATGCGGGAGGAAAACGGCGGCTTGATCCTTGGCCCCTACGAGCCGGGCGCGCCGTGTTGCTACGTCGACGGGCCGAGCGACCAGAGTGAATATGAGCTGTTCCAGGAGAACCTGGAGCGCATTGGCCCGCACATCGAATCTGCCATCGTTCGTGTGCCGGCATTCGGCGAGGTCGGCATCAAGAAGGTCTACAACGGTGCGATCTGCTACACGCCCGACGGCGCACCGGTCATCGGCCCGGCTTGGGATTTGCCGAACGTCTGGTTCAACGAGGGACACTCGTTTGGCATAACCGCTGCGGGCGGCGCAGGCTGGCAACTCGCCGAATGGATCGTCGATGGCGAGAGCACGATCGACATGCTGGGTGTCGATCCGCGCCGCTACGGTCCGTATACTAGTCGCGGGTACCTGCGCCAGAAAAACGAGGAAGCCTACGCCAACGTCTTCACGATGCACTACCCGGACGAGGAGCGGGTCGCAGCGCGTCCACTCAAGCAGGCACCCTGTTACGACCGGATGGCGGCGCTCGGCGCGGTGTTCGGCTCGGTCTACGGATGGGAGCGGCCGGGCTGGTTCGCGCCCGCCGGTTACCAGTTGAGCGATGCCGACAAGGCCTATCCGGACGTTCTCCTCAATCACAACCATCCAGCCGTTCCAGCTGACGGCCAGCCGCCGCGCGAGAAGTGGAGTTTCCGGCGCTCGAACTATTTCAGGTTCGTTGGCGATGAATGCCGTCACGTGTCGGAGCACGTTGGCCTGCAGGATATGACGCCGTTCGCCAAATATGAGGTCTCAGGCGCGGGAGCCGAAGTTTGGCTCGACGGGCTCGTCGCCAACAAGCTGCCGGCCAAGACCGGCCGCGTCGGCTTGGTCCACATGCTGTCGAAGAACGGCGGCGTGCGTTCCGAGTTCACGGTTTTCCGCGAGGGGCCGGAGCAGTTCTATCTCGTTGGCCCCGGCGCTCTCGAACGCCACGACTGGGATTACCTGCAAAAAGCCCGGCCGCGCGATGGCTCGGTCGATCTGCAGAAGATCACCTCACAGTTGGGCGTGCTCGTTCTCGCCGGTCCCCGTTCGCGTGACGTGCTGCAGAAACTGACCGACACGGATCTGTCGACAAAAGCGTTCCCGTGGTTGTCGGGCCGGCAGATCCCGGTCGGCGCGGCATCGGCGAAGGCCTTGCGCGTCAACTACGTCGGCGAATTAGGATGGGAACTGCACCATCCGATCGAGATGCAGAACTATATTTTCGACAAGCTGATGGAGGCCGGCCGCCCATTCGGCATCAAGCCCTACGGCATCAAGGCGATGATCTCGATGTCGATCGAGAAATCCTACCGGCTGATCGGCCGCGAACTGTCGATCGAATATTCCGCGCTTGAATCTGGACTGAACCGCTTCGTCAATCTCGACAAGGGTCACTTCATCGGCCGCGACGCGCTCGTTGCCCGGCAGCAAAAGGGCTTCGCCAATCGCTTCGTGACGCTGGAAGTGCATGGCGTCACGAACGAGGGATCGGACGTGCGCGGCTCAGAACCGATTCTGCACCAGGGCCGGATGATCGGCCGCGCTACCAACGGCAACTACGGCTGGCGCGTCGGTAAATCCCTGGCGCTGGGCATGGTGCGGCCCGACCTCGGCGAGTTGGGCCAGGAACTCGACATCACGATATTGGGTAAATCGCATCGCGCGGTGGTCATTCCGGAGAGCCCGTTCGATCCGGATAACGCGCGGCTGCGCAGCTAGCCGGTCTGCGATGTTGCGACGCATCAGTTAAAATGGTGCAACGCACAAATTGCGGTACACTGGGATTCAAGCGACGCACAGGAGGCGGGAATGGGCGACACATGGATGACCAAGTGGGGACAGCGTCGCGTGCGCTATGAGCCACCGACGCTGGCCGAGGCGCTTGAAGCAGCGTCCGACCTGTCGCCCGAAAAAGATGAGCAGATCAAGTTGGCGGCGGAATTGATGCAGTTGCCGTTGGACGACGTGAAGGCCGATGCCGAGGCGATCTTCAAGAGCCGCAGCCGCCGTCGCATTACGGCGACGATCACGCCGGCTCAATCCGCGCACAGCCAACCACGCGCGCCGATCATCGTCGAACACCGCGCCCCCCGCCGAATCGTTAGGCGGTAGCTGGGCGTTGAGGTGTGCCGAAAGAATTACCCGTCGCAGCCTGGGTTCACAGTCGATCTTGTTGCCGTGCCTGCAGGTCGCCGGAGCGGCGCTGCACTCAGTAGATGGGCCAGTTTCCTGGCGTCATAAGTTCAAGCAGGTGGCCGTCGGGATCGCGAAAGTAGATGCTGGTGCCGCCCCGCTCCCACATCATGCGGCTCTCGATCGCGATGTTTTGCGAGCGCAATTTCGTTTCCCAGTCGGCCAAATCTTCGGCGTCGATAGCAAAGCAAATATGAAGCGGTCCCGAACCGTCGTGCGGAGGAATGGTCCCGCCGGGTAGCACCTGCGTCCGCGCCGATGCGCCTCGCTTGAAAACGAGTAAAACACTGATCTTGCTCACGTCATATGCGATCAGCGATTTGGTCTCGAGCATCTCATCGAGTTCCAGGACCTCGCCATAGAATTGCCGGGCCCGGTCCAAATCGTCAACATAGACAGCCGTTTCGATAATTCGGTTGAGGCGCGGCATGAATCGGATCTCCCGAATGGGTCTCGTGAGCCAAGTTCGCGTTGTTACCGGCAACGCTTATTGCCGGTTTCCGATAACATCGGACCGGGCGGGCAGCGATCTTGTTCGGCTACCTCAACCACCTAGATAATCAAACACACATTTGAAAGCGAGAGGCGCCACGCATGTGCCGCAATATCAAGACGCTGTTCAACTTCGATCCTCCCGCGACCGAGGAGGAAATCGAGGCCTCCGCGCTACAGTTCGTGCGCAAGCTATCTGGCTTCAACACGCCGTCGAAGGCGAATGAGCCAGCCTTCGATCGTGCCGTCGCCGAGGTCTCGGATGCGGCGCGTAAACTACTGGCCGCGCTGCAAACGCATGCGCCGGCCCGCGACCGGGAAGTCGAGGCGGAAAAGGCCAAGGAGCGTGCGCGCGAAAGGTTTGGGTGAATTCAGTTACACGACTAGTTTGTCGTAGTCTGCGTGGCTTCCTACCCAGAACCACAACAGTCCATCATCCACTTCGACTGCTAGGGCTCGATAGCGGCGGCCAACGCGTACCGACCAGTAGTTGCCAACTTTTTTGAACTGTAGAGAGGGATGGGTCGAGTTGGCTTTCAGCAACTCGTAGTTCTTGTCTGCAAGCGACCGCACGGTTGCCGGCAAAGCGTCGTAAGCCTGCCAGAAGTCCTGGTTCGCGAAATGCTTCACAACGGTCTGAACCGACCAGCCTTGTAGTCCTGGCGCGCCTTTTCAGCCATGCGGTCAAGCTTGCCAGCCTTTGCGTCGTGCTCGATCTGAGCGTCCCATTGCTTACTCGCAAATTGCTCGAACCAGTCACGCAGCTTCGCTAGTTCATCCGCCGGTAACCGGGTAATGGCACTCTCGATTTCTTCAAGTTTGGTCATCGTCGCGATCCAAAGTTCTGCTGTTTACTGCCATCATACTCGCATTTGGTTGTTCGGCAAAATTGCGGACTGCGTCACCCCAGTCCCTTGTTGCTCGTCTTGACCGCGTCCGCCATTTGCCGCTCCGGTGCAAGCCCCGACACGGCATCGGCCGTCACCGCATCCGCGTCGACATAAAGCTTGTCGCCCATCTGTTTGAATTTTTCGCTCATCTCTTGCATGCCGGCTTCGCGGATGTCCGAAGTGCCCGCGTGCTGATCGTTCAGCGTCCGGGCGTAGTCGCGGACGTCTTGCGTGATCTTCATCGAGCAGAACTTCGGGCCGCACATCGAGCAGAAGTGGGCGACCTTGTGCGCATCCTTCGGCAACGTCTCGTCGTGGTAGGCGCGCGCCGTATCCGGATCGAGACCGAGGTTGAATTGATCCTCCCAGCGGAAGTCGAAGCGGGCGCGGGAAATCGCATCGTCGCGCAGCTGAGCGGCCGGATGACCCTTGGCTAGATCCGCTGCATGCGCTGCGATCCGGTACGTGATGACACCGACTTTGACATCGTCGCGGTTGGGCAAACCCAGGTGCTCCTTCGGCGTCACGTAGCAGAGCATGGCGCAACCGAACCAGCCGATCATCGCGGCGCCGATGCCCGATGTGATGTGGTCGTAGCCCGGAGCGATATCGGTCGTCAGCGGCCCGAGCGTATAGAATGGCGCCTCGCCGCACTCCTTCAGCTGCTTGTCCATGTTGATCTTGATCTTGTGGATCGGCACATGGCCCGGTCCTTCGATCATCACCTGGCAGCCCTTGGCCCAGGCGATCTGCGTGAGTTCGCCCAGCGTTTCGAGTTCGGCAAATTGCGCGCGGTCGTTGGCATCGGCAATCGAGCCGGGACGCAAGCCGTCGCCGAGTGAAAACGTCACGTCGTACTTGCGCATGATGTCGCAAATGTCGGCGAAGTGGGTGTAGAGGAAGCTCTCCTTGTGATGCGCAAGGCACCATTTGGCCATGATCGAGCCGCCGCGTGAAACGATGCCCGTTACGCGATGCGCGGTCATCGGCACGTAGGCCAGCCGCACGCCGGCGTGGATCGTGAAGTAATCGACGCCTTGTTCGCATTGTTCGATCAGCGTGTCGCGATAGAGCTCCCACGTCAGCTTGACGGGATCGCCGCCGCACTTCTCGAGCGCCTGGTAAATCGGCACGGTGCCGATCGGGACGGGCGAGTTCCGCAAAATCCACTCGCGCGTGTTGTGGATGTTGCGCCCGGTTGACAGATCCATGACCGTGTCGGCGCCCCAGCGGATCGACCAGACCAGTTTGTCGACTTCCTGCGCTACATCGCTGGCGACCGCCGAATTGCCGATGTTGG
>JANOOW010000489.1:0-5519 GCA_031421555.1 Hyphomicrobiaceae bacterium
AGCACCTCGAACAAGCGGCCAGCCGCCACGCACTGGCCGAAAGCGGGCGCGAGCTTCGCGCTGTTTCGTGGTGACGGCGTCCTGCTCGTGCAGCGCTCGAAACAACCCCGCCTGGGGCTATGGAGCCTGCCGGGCGGGCACATCGAACCTGGCGAACGGGCGGTCGACGCCGCCTTACGGGAGTTGACGGAGGAAACCGGGCTCGTTGCCCTGAGCGACGGGCTGGTCGATGTCCACGACGTCGTCATCCACGGCGGCGACGGCGCGCTGCAAGCGCACTATCTTCTAGCGGTCTTCTGCGGCCGCTGGATCAATGGTGAGCCGCAGGCGGCCAGCGATGCCAGTGACGCGCGGTTCATCGCCTTCGATCAACTCGACGAATACCCGTTGACGCCCGAAGCAAAGCGGCTCATTTCGCTGGCACGCATCAAACTCAGGGTCATCGATTGACGACAAGACCAACGATCGGACGGTGGGTTGCGGGCGTCTCGATCGCGGCGATCGTGATGGGCAGCTGCAGTGGTGCGGCCACGGCAGCCGAGGGCAAACCCTACGACGACAAACTGTTCCGGCTGTCCGAGATCCTGGGCTCGGTGCACTATCTGCGGGAACTGTGCGGTTCCAACGACGGCGCACAATGGCGCGACCGCATGAAAGAATTGATGGACGCGGAAGGCTCCTCCGCTTTGCGGCGGGCACGCCTGACGCAAAGTTTCAACCAGGGCTACCTGAGCTTCAGCCGCACGTATAAAACATGCACACCATCCGCCCAGACCACGATCGTGCGCTTCCTGACCGAGGGTACGCAGATCTCCGAAGGGCTCGTCAAGTCGATCCCGTGAACTGCTGCCGGGGCGCCACACATTACCTTCATCGGCCGTCGTATTCACCGTGAATTGCAGTTGCACCTTTCGATCTGCAACCACCGTGCTAATCGTTGCCGCTCGATTTGTAACAGCGCACTGCGCGGTCATGGGGCGGCGATGGAAATCCAGCAATTGGCTAAAAGCTCGGACGAAAGCCTCAAGGCCTTCGGTATCATTCTCGGTGCCTGGGATGAAGGCGCGGATGCGGGCGTGGCCCCAGAGTTGATGGCTTACGCGGCCCTGTTCACGGCCTTGACCGATCTTGTCGGCGCATTCGGCGAGGACGCCGTCGGCAACTTGCTCAACGGTCTTGTCGGCCGGGTGGCAAGGGGCGAGTTCACCGTTGCGCGGACCGTGCAGTAGGCTGTTCAAATAACGTGCAGGCCCTTCATCACAACTTCGCCGATCAGCACAGCAGCGAAGACGGCGAGCAATAGTCCGGCCGCCATATTGATCTGCTGCAGGCGGCGCAGATCCAGGCGATGCCGGATGCGGCCGATCAGGTTCGAAAGCACGATCCACCACAGGAGACCGCCGGCCATCACGGCTGCGACCATCGTCAGCGCGTCGATGTAGCTGTTTACTTCGACGAACGAACTGATACCGCCGAAAATCGCAAACAGCCCGAGGACGGCACCCGGGTTGGTGATCGTCAGGAGGAACGTCTGTGGGATGTCCCAGGCAAAGTCGGCCAACGTCGCGTGTTCGTCATCGGCGGGGGACGGCGGCGATGACGGCGCCGGCGTCAGGTACAGCTTGATCGCGAACCCAAGCAACACCAGGCCGCCGACGATCTGAATGCTGTTACGCCAATCTTTGACCGCGCCAGAGATAGAACCCACGCCCATGGCCGCAAACAGGGCGATGAACCCATCCCCCAGGACGGCGCCGATGCCAGCCGCGATGCCGCCCATCACGCCGCGCGAGATCGCCCGCTGAATGCAAAGAACGTTGACCGGTCCGACCGGCGCCGACACCAGAATACCCACGGCTATGCCCACCGGGATGATCAGCGGGTTCGGAAAAAGTTGCATCAAGGACTGCATGAGCCTCCGGGGCCAGCGGATCTGCTCAAGCTCGCCGGGGAGACTGGATCGGCCGACGTATTTTGACGCATGTTACAGCCTAGGCTGATCGAAGCTGTCGTCACTCTTGAGGTCCCCGATGCCATCGTGCGCTGTAGTGTCGTTCATTCGTCTCATCATAATGTTAATGAGCAGCATATTGCTTGTCCATGCGACGACGGACGTAAGCCGGGCGAGCGGGCCAAAATCCAAAACTGGACCAAACACGGCTGCGGTAAAGGTAGAAACGCCGGTCAATCAGCTGCCCGCGGCGGTGGCCGAAATGCGCGACGGCATTCTCGCAGCTGTGAAATCCGGTCGGATCGAAGATTTGCAAATGCCCATCGCGTGGAACGAACTGCCGCCAGCATTTGCAAAGGAAGCCACCCCTAACCCGATAGAATTCTTCAAGAAACAATCCGGCGACGGCGAGGGCCGCGAGATCCTGGCGATTATCGCGTCACTCCTGGAAGCGGGGCACACCACGATACCAACCGGCAAGGACGTGGAAAATAATCGACTGTTCGTTTGGCCGCGATTTGCTGAACTGCCTCTTGAAAACCTACGTCCCGAGGATGAAGTTGAACTGTATCGTCTGATAACGCCGGATATGCTCAAGCTCATGCGAAAGCAAAAAAAGTGGACGTGGTACCGGCTCGTCATCGGGGCGGATGGGACGTGGCATTCCTTCAGCAAAGCCGAGTGATGCGATTGGTAACCATATACCTACCGGACGTTAGGCATTCCGGGGCCGATTAACTATTTGACGTCGAAGCAACCTAATTAAGAGGAATATACGTAATGCGTTATTTGATTGCCGGAACGGCGCTGCTACTGGCGGCATCGCCAGTCGCGGCTCAGGGGTTCAACCCCTTTGGTCCGCTGCATACGACGACTGGTGCATATACTACGGCGCCAGCGCGTACGGTGACTGCCCGCGTGTCGCCGGAACGGTCCGTTGGCTTCATGCGTGACGCACGTCCCAACCAGCAAGGCGCGCCGGCTGAACAATCAGCATTTCCCTCCCTGACCTCGCCCCCGGCGCTGTACTCGTCCGACGGTGGTCCTCAGCCGTCCATTTCTGGCACCAAGCCTCCGCTCGTGGCTTTCAATTCCAGCTATGGCGCAGGCAACATCGTGATCGATAGCGGTGGCCGCAGCTTGTACTACGTCGTCTCCTCGACACAGGCTTACCGCTACCCCGTAGCGGTTGGCCGCGAGGGCTTCTCCTGGACCGGTGTGGAGAAGGTTTCGCGCAAGGCACAATGGCCAGACTGGCGTCCGCCCGCCGAGATGCGCGAGCGTCAGCCCGGACTGCCTGAGGTGATGACCGGCGGCATTCGCAATCCGCTGGGTGCGCGCGCGATCTACCTCGGCTCGTCGCTGTATCGTATCCACGGCACCAACGACAGCCGCTCGATCGGCAGCGCCAGTTCGTCCGGCTGCTTCCGCATGAGCAATGCCTACGTTGTCGACCTGTTCAACCGCGTTTCGACCGGCGCCACGGTGCACGTCGTACCCCGGTTGCCGGCTTCGATCGCGCGCGGCATCGCGCAGGTCGACGATGACGAGATAAGCGAAGCCCCGGCACCTAGAAGGCGCCGGTCTTAATCTTATCCTGCTTCGTAAAACTTGACGGGCTCGCCGGTGGCGGGCCCGATTACTTGACCATCGCGCATTGCCGTCCGGCCTCTTATTACCGTAGCAACCGGCCAGCCCTTGACGGTAACGCCATCGTAAGGCGTCCACCCGCAGCGGCTGGCGACCTGTGCGTTGCGGATCGTCTCCGTGCGGCCCATATCGACGATCGTCAGATCGGCATCGTAGCCCATCGCGATCCGGCCCTTCGTTGCCAGCCCGAATATCCGTTGTGGCCCAGCGCTCGTCAGGTCGACAAAACGGGCAAGCGACAATCGCCCAGCGTTGACGTGATCAAGCATGATTGGCACCAGCGTTTGCACGCCCGTCATGCCGGAGTGTGATGCGGGGTAGGCATGATCCTTTTCCTCACGCGTATGTGGCGCGTGGTCGGAGCCCAGCACATCGACCGTGCCATCGGCAATCCCCGCCCAAATGCGCGCCTTATGCGACGCATCGCGAACGGGTGGGTTCATCTGCGCGTAGGTACCGAGCCGCGCGTAACACTCCGGCGCTTCGAGCGTCAGATGATGCGGCGTCACCTCGACGCTGGCCCACGACTTGTGCCGGCCGAGGTACTCCATTTCATCGCCCGTCGAAATGTGCAGAACATGCACGCGGCGGCGGTGCTTTTCAGCCAAACCGACGAGCTGTCTCGTGGCGATCAGCGCCGCTTCGGCATCGCGCCATACGGGGTGGGATGAAGCGTCGCCCGGCACGCGCAACCCCAGGCGCGAGATCAAACGGGCTTCATCTTCGGCGTGAAAGGCCGCGCGGCGGCTGATGCGTGCGATGATACGGTCCAGCGACGGGTCGTCATCGACCAGCAAATCGCCGGTCGACGAGCCCATGAACACCTTGATGCCAGCGGAGCCTTCGAGACGTTCCAGGGCGGGTATTTCGGCGATGTTCTCGCGCGTACCACCAACGTAGAAGGCGAAGTCGCAGAACATGCGATGGCGGGCGGCCGCAACTTTGGCTGCGAGCGC
Organism: Hyphomicrobiaceae bacterium; assembly: GCA_031421555.1. Taxonomy (GTDB): domain Bacteria; phylum Pseudomonadota; class Alphaproteobacteria; order Rhizobiales; family Hyphomicrobiaceae; genus JAKFWF01. The sequence continues at coordinate 4,558 of JANOOW010000489.1, forward strand.
TTCTTTCGACGTCGTGAGCGGCTTGGTGTTGGGCATCTCGAACACGGCCGTGACGCCGCCGAGCACCGCACCGCGGCTGCCGGTCTCGAGGTCTTCCTTGTGCGTGAGCCCAGGTTCGCGGAAGTGCACCTGGCTATCGATGACCCCTGGCAGCACGTGCAAGCCTTCGGCATCGAAGATTTGCGCCGCTTTGGCATGGCCCAATTGACCGATCGCGGCGATCCGGCCATCAGCGATGCCGATATCGCGAACCCCCTCGCCATCCTGATTGACGACCGTCCCGCCCCGCACCAACACATCGAATGCCGTCGTCATGTGGTCAAATCCCTCGCGCTCTGGTCATCACGCGCCCACGTACTATAACAAGAGCTACCCGGAAAGGCTGCACGATCCATGACCGCACATATTGCTCACCTCAACGACCGTGGCGTCGTGCACGCGAGCGGCGCGGACGTAGCAAAGCTGCTCGACGGCTTGATCACCAACGACATCGATAATTTGGCAGCGCAGCCGGCCATCCACGCCGCGCTGCTTTCGCCGCAGGGCAAAATCCTGTTTGCGTTTTTTGTCGTCAAATCCGGCGCCGGTCTTTATCTGGACGTCACGCGCGACCAGGCGCCAGCATTGGTGAAGCGGCTGAATTTTTACAAGCTGAGGGCAAACGCGCAATTTGCCGATGTAAGTGCGGAGATGGCCGTGGCGGTAGCGTGGGGCGGCGCACTGCCGCCGGTCCCGCGCGGCATCCTCGCATATCCCGACCCCCGGCATCCAGGCCTCGGTCATCGGATCATCCTTCCATGCGGAAGGCTCGGTGAACTCGGCAAAGTCGAGACTGACGCCAGTGCCTATCACGTCAACCGCATCGCATGCGGCATTCCCGAAGAGAGCCGCGACTACGCGCCCGGCGACACCTTCCCGCACGAAGCCGATCTCGATCTGTTCGCTGGCGTGTCGTTCACCAA
>JANOOW010000490.1:0-2656 GCA_031421555.1 Hyphomicrobiaceae bacterium
GGTTGTCGGGCGATCTCAATGCTCAACACGGCGCAATGTCATTTGGACCACGCTGGAATAGTATCGAATCTATTTCCATCGGTTATGCTGTCGTCCAAAGCACGTTATCGTTCCCACCCGCTTACGCTTCCGATCTAGCGAGGTATCCTCTTCATCCAGCTCTCCTCGACATGGCAATGGCCATCGGATTGCACCTGGTGCCCGCCAAAGATTGCGTCGGCGTGCTGTACGTTCCCACCAGCATTGAGTCTGTCGAAATTCTGGCGCCGCTACAGAGTCGCATTTTGGCACGGGCGCACCTCACTTCTCGTGAGCCCGGCGTGTCTGCGACGTTCTCCGTCTCCATTACTGCAGAAGACGGCACACTGCTCGTACAGTTGTCCGGCCTCTATATGCGGGCGGTAAGCCGCCAAGGATTTTCCCACTCGACCCATACCAGCATAGGCTTATCGCCCAATCCACTATCGCCAATGCTCGCCGCGGGCCTCCGCGCTGCCGACGCGCCTGACTTGTTTTCGTTGGCCTTCGAAACAGGTCCCGCCCGGCGTGTCATCTCTTCAATCACGCTTAGTGATCTGGAGCGCCACTATGCGCGCGGCATGCGACCGGCACAAAACCAGGCAGCAGCGCCGAAGCACGGCGCCCCTATCATGACCGGGACGGAGCAGAAGATTGCTGCGATGTTCGTTGAATTGCTCGGCATTTCCGATGTCGGACCAGATGATGAATTCCTCGCCCGCGGAGGCCATTCGCTTGGTGCCGTGCGGCTTTTCGCAAAGATCCGTAAACAGACCGGAGTAGATCTCGGCATCGCTACTTTATTCCAAGCTCCGTCCGTTCGTAAACTCGCCGAACTAATCGATACCAGCGGAGGCGACGCAACTAGGATAGGCAGCAGCACCGCCACCGCGCCGCCGCAGGTGGTACAAACAGCCGCTAGTATTCGCAGCATAAGTTTTGTGGACAACCAACAAACATCACCGGGTTGGACGCCCCTTATTCGCATTTCTCAGGGTCAGCCAGGCAATCGTCCGCTGTTCTGGATTCATGGTGCCGCTGGCAATGTCGTGTCCATCAATCCATTGGCCGATCATCTGCGCCACCAGCATCCTTTATTTGGTCTGCAAGCCCACGGTGTCGATGGCCGAAGACTACCGATGGAAAAGATCGAAGAGATGGCCGCAAGCTATGTGGCCGCACTTCGCGCGGTTGATCCCGGTGGACCCTACTGCCTGCTCGGCTACTCGGGAGGCGGCGTCATTGCCTACGAAATGGCACAGCAAATCACTGCCTCCGGGCAACAAGTTGCCCTCCTTGCGATGATAGACACTCTCGCTCCCAGCAGTTCCGGTGGTGCAAGCATTATGGATTGGGTAAAGTACGGTTGGCAGTGGGGGCTGGCCAAAGTTACCTTGCAAGCGCGCAGTGGCATGCGTCAGCGGGTGGATCGCCTCGCTAATCGTTGGTTCCCGGCCTCTTTCGACGGCCGCACGATGGACCCAATCCTGGTCAATGCCGATCGTGTTTTCGCCAGTTACCTAAGGGCCCAGGGACGTTACTACACGCTGCCGTATCCAGGCGAAATCCTGCTTTTTCGGGCCAAGAATGCGGGCGTTGGTTTTTACGCAGCTGGCAACATGCTGGGATGGGGCGAGTACGTCGAAAATCGCGTGGAAGTGCACGAGATCGATGCTTCCCACGAAACCATCATTCACAAACCTTATATTGACGAGATTGCCGTGGTCCTCGACAGCAAACTTGAGAGGATCAATGAAACCCTGCGTGAGCGATCAGTCGCCTAATATGCGGCGCGAGGCAAGGCCGAAGCGCATCGAAGGCCTCGTACTTGCACTGTACCAGGCAAAATTTGGTGCCGCTATATCGACCTCTTCATGTACCGTCCCGTCCGTTTGCCGCGCACCACCAAAACGTCGGTAATTCTTCACGATGCAATTTCCATTGGCGAGATCGAAGGTTCCTTCCTCCTCGCCATGGCCAGTCTCCGGCTTTTACACCCATCGATCCATGCTATCGGTACCGGCGCTGAGGAACAACCGGGGGAGCGATTCAGCACTCGAAGGTCGCCGAATGCTGCGTCGCTAGCTGGGGGACTCACCTGCGTTTGGGTACGCCGACGCCCATCAGCTGTTGCAGCAGACCGCTGGCACATGGCGAAGCGTGTTCGGCTGAGTTGTTTGAGGCCATACGTACGGGCGTGGTAAAGGCAGATATAAAATACCGTTATGCGAGCACGTTTGCGACCGTGCGTCACCGCACGATCCGTTCGAAGGGCTGCCTCTCAAACAAGACCGCGCTGGCCATGGTCTCCAAGCTGGTCGAAGGCGCGTAGCGAAAATGGCGCCGTCTCGACGGTCACGCCCAGTTGCCAAAACTGATCCTAGAGCAATTTCCGATCTGACAGAATCAAGGGGGATTCCCCACATGGACATTGGAAGCGACGACCTTTGTGGGCGGTCTGAGGCTAAACGGCATGACGGCGCCGATGGTGCTCGATGCCCGATGGACGGCGCAGCGTTCCTGGCCTGGGTCGAGCAGATGCTTGTTCCCACGCTCAACATTGGCGACATCATCGTCATGGACAACCTGCCCGCACACAAGCCGGACGCGGTGCGCGTGGCGATCGAGGCGGCGGGCG
>JANOOW010000491.1:0-12000 GCA_031421555.1 Hyphomicrobiaceae bacterium
TGGCGGCGAGGCGGTGATTTTGCACGCCGAGTGGCGAAAGCTTCGGGCGCACGCTCGATATCATTCCCGAGTTGACGCCAGACCAGCCGATTTCGCCCGACAGCCGTCCGTACTCGATCTTCGGGCATCGGTTCATGATGACCTTGAGCCCGGCAGCTTCTGCTTCGGTGGACGCTACATCGTTGCTCACGCCGAGCTGCATCCAGATCACCTTGATGCCGAGCTTGTCCTTCAGCGCGATCGCCTCGCGTACGATCTCCAGTGCCGCATCGGAATTGCGGAATACGTCGACGATGTCGACCAGTCCGGCAACGTCGGCCAATGTTGCCGCGACGTCCTGTTCGAGGATCTTCTGGCCGGCCAATCCCGGATTGACTGGCACTACGCGATAACCCTTGCCAAGCAAATACTTCATCGCGAAGTAGCTCGGGCGGCTGGTATTGGCGCTCGCCCCTATCATCGCGATCGACTTCGAATCGCGCAGGATATCGGCGATGTACTCGTCGTTATATGCGTCGTGGTTCATGGTTCGCTCCTCACGGCTTGCGCGCGCCCTCGCCCGCCTCGGGCAAGTCGCCGAACCGCATGTGGTCGAGCGCTCTATTTGCAAAGTGGGCAACGAAGCCGAGCGCTTCCAGCGCCACCCGCGCCGAGCTGATCTGCGCTGCGCGATCGAGGTATTCGACAGCAAATACCGGCTTGCCTTCCGCCACCAGAAGTTTGAGGCGTTCGATGCGCGGGCCGCTGGCCATTGCAGAGCTTTCCACGCCTTCAGCGTCCTCGCCATACAGCAGACTTTCTTTGCCAATGGCATCGATCACGGTTCGGTAGCCGGCATCGATCAGCAACTCGTCACCGTTCTGCGGCACGATGAAGAAGCCTGGCTTCAGCTGCCGGGCACGCGCGGCCATCTTCGTCACAAAGGCAATCATGTCCGCCTTAGCGGTTGGGCGCTCCTGCTCCATGTCCGCAAACTCGTCGACCTTGTCGAGATAGACGCCATCGAAACCGGCTGCGATCACGCGATTCACATACGAGCCGGGCTTGTCGAAGATGATGTCGGCCCAGCTTTGCTCCCAGTATCGCACGCCGTAATTGCCGGCCCACTCGGCATTGTGTTTCGCCCGCCAGGATGGTGCGAACGCACCCCACAGCCAGCCGTAGTAACGCTTCCAGTAGAACCGGTATTCCTCCGCCTCGCCGATTGAAAGGTAGGCCAGCACGATGCGCTTGGTGCCATCGGGCCGCGCCTTCATCTGGGCGATCTCCGCTGCAGAGAACGCACCATCGATCTGGCCGTTGCGCGAATAGTCGATAACGAGAACATCGTGCGGCGCGCTCGCCATGCGCGCCGGGTCCGGCGCCTGTAGCTGATAGCCCCAGCTTTTCGCCAGCCCCAGCGGACCGGCAGGCGCCGGTTTCACCGTAACGGCCGGGACTGCAGCCGGCGCAGTCGCCGGTGCTGGCGTTTGCGCGAACGCCGCACATGAAATCGCGCCGTGAACAATCACGGCAGCTGCGATCCGGGAAAACTGCAATAGTTTCGACAAGTGGGCCCCATGAGAAAAACATTTCGCCGGACCAGTACCCTGATCCGGCGAGGTGTGAAAACGACGAAGTATGGCGAGTCGGCTACTTACCTCTCGGCCGTGCGGATGCCGGCCGGGCCGCCCTTGGTCTTGAGGGTGGCGACTTTGTTCAAGCCCTTCGACGTCAGGCCGGACAGCTTGAACACGTAAATCTCTTCCTCGACCATGCACTGCACCAAAATTAGCGTCGATTTGCGGTTCCAGGCGATACCCTGGCACCATTTGCCGACCGGCACTTCGGCGAACTTCGTCAGCTGCGTGCCGTTGCGCGAATAGACTTGCAACAGACCGTTTGCCTTGTAGAAGGGCGAGGCTTCCGGCTTGTTCGAGCCGTTCATGATGGCGACCGCAACAAACTTGCCGTCGGGTGACATCTTGATGCCCTCGGGCGTTTGGCCAACCGTCAAAGTGCTGACGACGCGCGGCGGTTTTGCCGTCATGTCGATTACGCTCATGGTGTCGTTGTCGCCCTGTCCGATACCGATGTTGGCGACGACGGCGATGTCGCCTTTACCCGCAATGTCGATGCCGTAGGGGCGAAGACCGGCGTTCATGTCGCGCTTGGTGTACTCGACCTTGTTGCCGTCGATCGACAGCACCGCGATCTTGTGATCGTTGTCGCGGGTCACGAGCGCCGACTTGCCATCGGCGGCAAACACCACGTGGCTCGGTCCGGCATCCTTGTTGCCCAGATCGACCTTGCCGGCAGCGGTCAGCGTTTTGCCAACGATGGTGAAGACCGAAATGGTGCCTTCGCTGCGGTTGGCGACGAGTGCCAGCGTGCCTGTTTTGTTGATCGACACACCGGCGGCACCCGCGCCCGCTTCCAGCGTTGCAAGGATCTTTGGCGTCACGGGCGCAACCTTGGCGCCGATGCCCGCCACTTTCTTCAGCGAACCGACGATACCACCGCCTTCCGTTGCAAGATCGATTACCGTCAGCTTGTTGTCTGGCACCTGCTTGGTGGCATCGGCGGGATTGATCTTCATCGCACCGGTAACGAGGGCGAAATCTTCCTTCGGCCCGATGGCGACGCTCATCGGCGGCCCGACCACACTCGCTGGCACTTCGAGTTCAATAACGATCTTCGGCGGGTTGGCATCGAGATCGATGATGCTGATCGTGTCCTTGCCGTCCTTCTGCACCTGGACGACGCCATCGACGAGCTTGACCTTGCCATCGTTGGCGGAAATCGCCATCTCTCCACGGGCGGCACCGGCAAACGCGAGCGACGCAATGAGCACGGCGGCACTCACGCGGCTCAGATTGAGACGGGACGGCATCGGGCATCCTCCTACGGTTTTGGCTACGTTCTTGAAATCTAGTCCCCGCTAACCCCTAGCATCGTCGACGCCTCACGCAAACGGATGATTGTTCCCTCCTGGCCAATAACATCCGATAAATGATGAAACTTGCCCTCACGATTGGCAGGCTTTTCACCTCAATTTCGATTATCCTCGAAGCGTAGCCAAGCCCCAGGAGAAAACAGATGCTGATTGGTGTGCCGAAGGAAATCAAAGTCCGCGAGTATCGGGTCGGGCTTACTCCCACCAGCGTCCGCGAAACGGTGGCGCACGGTCACAAGGTGACCGTCGAGACGGGCGCTGGCGAAGGCATCGGCGCCACGGATGCGGATTACGCGAAGGCTGGAGGTACCATCGCCAAGACGGCGGCGGAAATTTTCGGTTCGGCCGAAATGATCGTGAAGGTGAAGGAGCCGCAAGCCGCAGAGCGCAAAATGCTGCGCCGCGATCAGTTGCTGTTCACCTATCTACATTTGGCGCCAGACCCCGGGCAAACCAGGGATTTGATGGCGAGCGGCGCCACCTGTATCGCCTATGAGACCGTCTCGTCGAACACCGGCGGCTTGCCGCTGCTGGCGCCGATGTCGGAGGTCGCTGGCCGCATGGCCGTTCAGGCCGGAGCGTACTTCCTGGAAAAAGCCCACGGCGGCCCCGGCATGCTGCTCGGTGGCGTACCCGGCGTGCCGTCGGCGAAAGTCGTCGTGCTCGGTGGCGGCGTCGTCGGCACGCACTCGATCGACGTTGCCCTTGGCATGGGCGCCGACGTACACGTGCTGGACCGCTCGGTCGATGCACTCCGCCGCTTGTGGACGCAGTTCGGCGCGCGTCTCAACACCGTGTTCTCGACGCGCGACGCCATCGATCACCATCTGGCCGACGCGGATCTCGTGATCGGCGGCGTACTGATCCCCGGCGCATCGGCCCCTAAGCTGATCACCAGGGCGCATCTGAAAACGATGAAGCCCGGTTCGGTCATCGTCGACGTGGCGATCGACCAGGGCGGGTGCACCGAAACGTCGCGCGCGACGACCCACGACGAGCCGACCTACGTGGTCGACAACATTATTCACTATTGCGTCGCGAACATGCCGGGCGGGGTGCCGAAAACCTCGACGCATGCACTCAATAATGCGACACTCCCCTTTGTATTGGCGCTCGCCGACAAGGGCTGGAAACAGGCGCTGAGGGACGACCAGCACTTGCGGAACGGGCTCAACGTTTGGAACGGCAAGATCACCTACGAGGCTGTTTCAAAAGCGCTGGGCCACGCCTACGTGCCCGCGTCCGAAGCCTTGCTCTGATCGCAGGCCTGCTTGCGGGTGGACCGGTCGCGGCGGCGGACCATGAGGTACTGGTCGCCGTGGCAGGTCCCATGACGGGACAATATGCTGCGTTCGGGAACTCCATGCGGGCCGGAGCCGATGAAGCCGTGGCAAGGCTTAATCGTGGTGCTGGCTTCGGTGGCCGAAGCGTGCGCCTTCTCGTCGAAGACGATGGATGCGATAAAGCTCAGGCCATCGCCATCGCCGCCCGTTTGGTCGCAAAGCGAGTTGCGTTCGTTGCCGGCCACTATTGTGCGAGTGCATCGATTGCCGCCGCGCCGATCTATGCTGCTGCCGGCGTGATCATGATTTCCCCGGGCACCACCGATCCGGTGCTGACCGACAAGCGTGCGGGTCCTTCGATCTTTCGCTTGGCCTGGCGCGACGACGCGCAAGGCCCGGCTGCCAGCGGCGCCTACTTGGCACACCATTTCGCCGGCAAACGCGTTGCTATTTTGCACGATCGCACGCAGGCCGGGATACACCTGGCGACCGCCACCAAGAGAGCAATGAACGCAGCGGGAGTCGTCGAAGTTTTGAACTCAGGCTTCATCGCCGGCGAGCGCGACTACGCGCAGTTGGCTCGTGACTTGCGGTTACGGCACGTCGATGCGGTGTATCTTGGCGCTTACCCACGCGAAGCACATTTGATCTACGCGGCACTGCGCGCGAACGGCCAGACTGCGGCGGTGCTCGGCAGTCACTTGCTGGCCAACGCCGCAACCGAAACGCCTCCAGGCACGCCGAGCGACGGGCTGCTCGTAACCTCGATCCCCGGCGCAGAAAAGGCAGCCGGCATCGGCAACGTGATCAGCGCGAATACGCAAGCCGCAATCGAGGTCTGGTCGCAGGCGGCCGGGGCGTATGGGGCCACGCCGCTGGCGATCCAAGGCGGCTCGTTCGAGACGGTGCTGGGCGATGTCAGGTTCGACAAAAAAGGGGACGCGAAGGTCCCCTATTACAAAATCCTCGTGTGGAAGGGCGGGGAGCTGGTCCCCGCGCCACATTAAAGCTTAACGCCCCTGGCTCTCAGCCATGAAGTCGGTCATCATCGTGTGCTCGACGCGAACCAGATCTTCTGGCACCGCCCAACCGGCCGATCGATATTCCTGGATGCGATCCTGAACCAACGCGAACGCATCGCGCGGATCGTCCTGAGCTTCGATCTCGGTCATGAGACCGCTGAAATCTTCATAAAGCTTCTCAGTTTTTCGAGCCATGAATACTCTCCTCTATGCACAGCCTGATACTGCCCGCAGACGGCATCAGCGGCAATGACGTGATCTCGCGCTGCAACACACGACGGCCATCCAGTAATCGTTGATTCTACTGAGTGTATTTCCTACCGATGTTTGCAGTGCACCATTTATATGCACCAATATACTTCTCCATCACTGGCAGGAACCAGATTTCCTGTAGGCCCTGCGCACACCATAAGGCGCAGTGTGGCTCGACTTTGACGGTCACGCGGCCCCATGACGACCATCGCTTGACCCTTCGAGCGCAACCAGCGAGCGTTCGCCAGAAACAAAGGCGATCAGCACCTCATGCCAGCATATCAAAATCTTTTGATCGACATTCCAGGCCTTCGCGTCGGGCATTCCCATGACCGTGCTGCGATGAGCGGCGTGACCGTGGCTGTCTTCGATTGCCCGACGGTTGCCTCCGCCGTGACCCGCGGCGGTGCCCCCGGTGGCCGCGATACCGGCCTGCTGGAACCCGAGATGACGGTACAAGGCGTCGATGCAGTCGTACTATCGGGCGGCTCGGTCTTCGGCCTCGACGCGGCCGGTGGTGTGTCGAGTTACCTGCGCAGCCAAGGCGTGGGACTTGCGATTGGCGCGCTGCGCATTCCGATCACGGTGCAAGCGATCACCTTCGACCTGCTGAACGGCGGCGATAAGGATTGGGGCCGTATGCCGCCGTACTGGGACCTCGGCTGGCAGGCAGCTCAATCGGCATCGGGCGAAGCGTTTGCCGTAGGCTCGGCTGGAGGCGGCTACGGCGCGACAACCGCCAACCTGCGCGGAGGCCTGGGCTCGGCGAGTGCCGTCACGGCGGGCGGGTTTACCGTCGCAGCGCTTGTGGTCGTCAACGCCATTGGCACCGTGACGGTCGGCGACGGTCCGAACTTCTGGGCAGCACCGTTCGAACTCGACGCGGAGTTCGGCGGACTTGGTTTTCCCAATCCGATGCCCGTCAACGCTCTCGCACCCCGCATGAAAGGCCGCAGTCCGCCCTCGACGACGATCGCGCTTGTCGTCACCGACGCGATCCTGACCAAGGCGCAAGCCAAGCGGCTCGCGATCATGGCCGACGATGGCATCGCCAAGGCCGTTCGCCCCGCTCACGCGCCGATGGATGGCGACACGGTGTTCGCCGTCTCGACGCTGGCTAAACCGATGCGAGACGACGCACCCGACCTAGCCGGGATCGGCATGGCGGCTGGTGATTGCCTCGCCCGTGCCATCGCCCGCGGTGTCTATGAGGCGGCAGTCACTCCAGCTGGCTGGACTGGTCCGCCCGCCTATCGGCAGCGCTTTCCGGCGGGGCGGACACCGTGAGCCGAAATCGAATCCTGATCGCGCTCGCAGCTGCTTTTCTCCTCGCAGCACTGCTGTTGTGGCAACGCCACCGCCTGGATCAGGTGCAGGCGTGCCTCGCGCAAGGCGGACTGTGGGACGGCCAGTCCAGCATCTGCAAACCCGATCCCAACCGCATACTCATCCAACGCGATCTGCACCGCAGTTGAGGGTTGGATACCGAAAAAGATCACCGGTACAGGTCGGCGCGCGTTGGTGGCAGCGGCGGTGGACGCTTGGCGGTCTTGCTCGCGAGCGTCTGGAACAGGCGCGCCGTGCCGCGTTCGAATGCCAGCGCACACCCGGCGAGATAGGCCGCGTAAATCCGGTATTTCTCCTCGCCGACGAGACGGATCGCGTCGTCCTTGCGGCTAACGAGCCGTTCGAGCCACATCCGGCAGGTCACCGCATAATGCATGCGCCAGCCTTCGACGTCGTGTACTTCGAAACCGGCCCGCTCCATGGCCGCAACCGTATGGCCGATATCGTCGAGCGCGCCGCCGGGAAAGATGTACTTCGCAAGCGCCTTCTGCTCAGGGCGCATCCGGTCCGGGATCAGCCGCGGCTTCTTCGCCTTGCGCGAGATTGCATGATTGAGAAACAGCCCATCGTCGCTCAGAAGCTGACGCACCTTCGACATGTAATGCGGAATGTTGGCGAGCCCGATGTGCTCGTACATGCCGACCGACGCGATCTTGTCGAAGGACCCCGTGACGTTGGCATAGTCGAACAATTCGAACGTGACTTGACCGCTCAAGCCCAGCCGCTCGATCTTTGCCTGCGCCAACGCCAGCTGCTCCTTCGACAACGTGATGCCGTGCGCTTTGACGCCATAGTGCTTGGCCGCGTGCGCGACGAGCCCGCCCCAACCGCAACCGATGTCGAGAAAGCGCTCATCCGGTTTCAGGCGAAGCTTGCGGCAGATCATATCGAGCTTGTCGGTTTGCGCGGCCTCTAGCGTGCCTTTCCAGTCTTTGAAGTAGGCACAGGAGTAGACCATCTCGGGATCGAGGAAGAGCTGGTAGAACTCGTTCGAAAGATCGTAGTGGAACGAGATGTATTTCTGATTGTCGCCAGCCTTGCGGCCATCGCCGCTGAACTCTCCCGGGAACTCACCTGCTGTGCCTTTTGCATCGGCTGCCGACGGATTGCGCGGCGCAAAGAAAAACGGCGTCAGGTGGCGGGCGAGCCCAAGCTTCTGCAGGGCACCGAGCTTGACGCTTCGCCCGCTGCGATTGAGCTGCCGGCCAAAGTCGAGCAGCGTGCCGCCGCTGAAGTCGATGCGCTTCGATATGTAGAGCTCGACCAGCTTGTCGATAGTGGGCCGCCGCAGGAGCGATGCCACGACGCCGCTATCGGCGATCTTCAACACGAACGGCCCGGTCACCGCCGAGCCGAGCGGATGGCGGCTGCCGTCCCACAGCTCCACCTGTGCATTCAGATCGAGCCGGGAACCCACATCGCGCGCGAGCGACGTGGCACGATCAAGCAAACGTTGGTTCTGCTGCGCGTCCATACGCCGAGCGGTATCAGGCTGCCCCGCGCATTTCAACCGGCTTTGCGGATTCCAGGATTGCGGCAACGCCCATGCCGCCAGCCGTGCAAATCGAAATCAGTCCACGGCCGCCGCGCTGAGACAGAAGCTTGGCGAGGTTCATCGTGATGCGCGCGCCGGTCGCGGCAAACGGATGGCCGAACGCCAGCGACGATCCCATGACGTTCATCTTGCTGCGGTCGATAGATCCCAGCGGCTGATCGAGGCCGAGCGTTTCGCGGCAATAGACCGGGTCTTCCCACGCCTTCAACGTGCACAGCACTTGCGCTGCAAACGCCTCGTGAATTTCGTAGAAGTCGAAGTCCTGCAATTTGAGATTGGCGCGGGCGAGCATCTTTGCCACCGCGATCGCCGGCGCCATCAGCAGTCCTTCTCCGGCGACGAAGTTATTGGCCGCCGTCTGCGAGTACGTGAGGTAGGCCAGCACCGGCAAACCGCGTGCGGTAGCCCAGGCCTCGGATGCGATGAGCACACACGCCGCACCATCGGTCAGCGGGGTCGAGTTGGCAGCCGTCAGCGTGCCGCGCTCCGATTTGTCGAACGCCGGCTTCAACGTGGAAATCTTTTCGAGGCTGATGTCGGCGCGCAGATTGTTGTCGCGATAGACGCCGGCACACGGCACGATCAGATCGTCCATGTAACCGGAGGCATAGGCAGCGGCCGCCTTCTGATGGCTCTCCAGGGCGAGTTGATCCTGTTCGGCACGCGTGATGTGCCAGTGCTGCGCCATCAACTCCGTATGCTGCCCCATGCTGAGGCCCGTGCGCGGCTCGGTTACGGACGGCGGCATCGGCGCAAGTTCACCCGGCGAGAAGCCCTTGAACACACCGATCTTCGCGCCGAACGATTTCTGCAACTGCACATCGCGCAGGCGGGTGGCGAGCTTTTTTGAGATGACGATCGGCGGATCCGACGTCGTGTCGGATCCAACCGCGATGCCGCATTCGATCTGACCCGTGGCGATTTTGGCCGCCGTCCCCATCGCCGCCTGGAGCGAAGTCCCGCACGCTTGGATCATCGTGATACCCGGCGTCGACTGCGCGAGCTTGGTGCCGATCACGGCTTCGCGCGCGATGTTCCAATCCTTCGAATGCGTGACGACCGCCCCGCCGACCACTTCGTCGATGTGCACGCCGGCGAGCTTGTACTTCTCGACCAGCCCGTTCAATACCGCCGTCATCATGTCGAGGTTGGTTAGATCAGCGTACAGCGTATTCGACCGGCAGAACGGCGTCCGCACACCACCGACAATGGCCACGCGGCGTAGGGTTTGGTTCATGGGTGTGGTTCCTGAGTGCCGGCTTCGAGGTTGGCGATCATGGCCTGAATGACAGGCTTTAGCTCGGACACTGAAATCGTCGCTGTTTTCCAGATGATGACATCGTCGATCCGATCATATTCGTGCCGTATCCGATTTCCGATCGCCCGCACGTCGGTCCAAGAAATTTGCGGGTACCGAGCAGTAAGGTCGGGTGGGATATGACGACTCGCTTCTGAAACGATCTCAAGACAACGCTCAACGGCTAGCTTTGACTTCCTATCGGAAATGAATGATTCCAATGTCGACGCCATCATAAAGTTTTCAATCGAATTGATTGCGTCGAGCATGTCATCCAGCCGACCGAGCGGGGTTCTTTTCGCCATCCTAAATGACTCTGATACTTTCGCGCTCGATGCTTGCGCGCAGCCTTGGATGAAGACCGTTGCGCGTACACAAATCCACTTCTCGTTCAAGAACTCCGGCTAAGTGCCGCGACAAGCCACAAATTTGAAAAAGATCTGGCGCGCTATCCTGGTCATATTCGAAAAACACATCGATATCGCTATCTGCTTCAAGTTCATCGCGCGCGGCCGAGCCGAATAGATAAAGCGAGGTCGCACCGATGGCTCGAATTGCCGCCTCTTCGCGCTTAAGCGTTGCCAAAACCTCGTCGCGTGTCATCGGTTTTTGCTTTCCATAAGAGCTACTCCGCCGCGGCCGCGCGAGGCGTCATCGGCACCACCTTTGCTTCGGTGGCCTTGAAGTGCAGCGGCCCGCCACGGAACGGCGCGAAGCCGGTGCCGAAAATGACGCCTGCGTCAACCAGGTCGGCGTTTTCGACGACGCGTTCGTCACGCGCACGCTCGGCCTCCCGGATCAGCGGATCGACCAATTCGCGGCCCAATCGTTCGAGTGCGGATTTCGTGGTCGAAAGCTCGCCCTTCACTGGCTTGCCGTCCTTCCAGACATAGAAGCCTTCGCCTGATTTCTTGCCGAGCTTGCCGCTGGCGACCAGCTTGTCGAGTGGCGAGCCGTCCGGGTTGTTACCCAGTATCTTGCCGACGTGCGCGCAAACGTCGAGGCCAACGGTATCGGCCAACTCGATCGGACCCATCGGCATACCGAACGTACGCGCCGCCTCGTCGATCTTTTCTTTGCTCTCGCCCCCCTGCATGCGCGCCATCGCGGCCATCATGTACGGCGCAAGGACGCGGTTGACGAGGAAGCCCGGCACGCTTCTGACGATCAGCGGGAACTTATCGATCGCCGTTACGAACGCCGCGCCCTTCTTCACTTCCTCGTCGCGGCTCGTCGTGCCACGGACGATTTCGACTAGCGGCATCTGCGCGACCGGATTGAAGAAGTGGATGCCGATCAAGCGGCCTGGATCGGCCAGCCCCTTGGCGATGTCCTCGATCATGATCGACGACGTGTTCGATGCCATTACCGCGCCCGGCTTCAACTTGCTTTCGATCGATTTGAACAGCCCCTGTTTGACTTCGAGCTTTTCCACGATCGCTTCGATCACGACATCGGCACGCGAGATGCCCTCACCTTTCGGATCGGCAATGAACCGCGCTTTGGCCGCATCGCGTTGCGCCTTGGTCTTGAACTTGCGCCCGATCGTTTTTGCCTGTGCCGCAATGCCCTTGGTGATCGCGTCCGCGTTCAGATCCTGCAGCGTGACTTCCATTCCGGAGGCGACGCACCACCCCGCGATGTCTGCACCCATGGTGCCCGCGCCGATGACGTGCACGCGCAACGGCTTGAAGCCGAGGCCCTTCAGTGCCTGCGCCTTCAATTGCTCCGATAGATTGAACACGCGGCGAAGATTACGCGATGTCTCGCTCACCATCAGCGGTGCGAAGGCGATCGTTTCCGCGGACTTCATGGCGGCAAGATCACCGCCGTGCTTTTCGAACAAATCGATCAGGCGGAACGGCGCCGGATAGTGATCCTCGCGCGCTTTCTTCGCCGTTTCAGTGCGCATCTTGCCAGCGAGGAAACCGCGCGCCGGCCACTTCGCCATCAACGCCTTGAAGCCCGACGCGGGCCTCGACTTACGCTTCTGCAGGATCGCCTTGCGGGCTGCCCAATGCAGTTGTTGTGGGCTGTTGACGAGTTCGTCGATCAATCCCATGCCGCGGGCGACGGAAGCGCGGATCATCGAGCCGGTCAGCATGATCGGCATCGCGGCCATCGCGCCTGCCTGGCGGATCGAACGCGCCGTGCCGTTGAAACCTGGGAAGATACCGAGTTTCACTTCAGGGAAGCCGACGCGGGTTGACTCGTCGCGCGTCGCGATCCGGTAGTGGCAGGCGAGAATCAACTCCAGTCCGCCGCCGACGCACACACCGTGGATGGCGGCCACGACCGGCACGCGCAGC
>JANOOW010000492.1:0-4206 GCA_031421555.1 Hyphomicrobiaceae bacterium
CCCAGACGCCGTGATCCCAGCCATGTGCCGGGTCCAGAGTCACGGCCAGCCCAGCGGCTTCTAACGCTGCTTTAACGCGCATAGCAACGTCCGGAGCGCCTGGCGCATCATATTTAATGGTGCGCAAACGCGGATCGAACCCACCGAAATCGAAGACGGTAGCGGGCCTAGTCCCAGTTGCCACCGCTGGCTGGTGCGTTTCCCAATGAGCGGATATGACGAGTATCGCCCGCGGCTTAGGTAAAAGCGCGGCATACCCCTTTAGAAACCGGTGTGCCGGCGTGTCGCGTACCGCCAACTCCGGCGAACCGTGCGAGACAAACAGGGATGGCATTCGCGTCATGACTATCCGCCTACTCGAGTTTTCGAAATACTTGACAGCTCAGTGCCGGAAAACAATAGCTTGCGAGAGTCACGCACAGTCAACACGGCATTGACAGATGGATACGTTGGATTTGATGCGCACGTATCTGGCGGTGATCGACACCGACAGCTTTACGGGTGCGGGCCACAAACTCGGCAAATCGAAGGCGCTCGTGTCAAAGCACGTGGCCGAACTCGAGAGCCGCTTGGGCGCAAGGCTTCTCAACCGCACGACGCGGAGCATCGGCGTGACCGAAACCGGGCGGGCATATTACGAACGTGCGCTACAAATCCTCAGTGATTTCGACGACCTCGAGGAGGCGATCAAATCCGAGGCCGGTACTCCGCGTGGGCTCTTGAAGCTGACTGCACCGCAAACGCTCGGCGAAATGTCGGTGATGACAATGGCGACCGCGTTTCGCGCGAAACATCCAGCGGTCGAACTCGACATCCTGCTGGCCGACCGGATGGTTGATCTCGTTGCCGAGGGGTTCGACGTCGCGTTGCGCGTTACAGCAATTTCCGACAGTTCGCTGATCGCGCGCAAACTCTGCGACATGCAGCTGGTTCTGTGCGCTTCACCCGGTTACCTGAAGAAACACGGGCAACCGAAGCGGCCGGAGGACCTCACGCATCATAATTGTATCGTCGACACCAACATCCGTTGGCGGGAGAACTGGCGATTTCAGCGTGACGGGCGTCCCTTGATCGTAAAGGTACGGCCGGCCTTGAGCGTTAACAGTGCTAGTGCCGTCCGCGAAGCGCTACTTGCCGACATCGGCATCGGCTTCTGTCCTGAGTTCGCTGTTGCATCAGAACTAAAAGCCGGACGGCTGATCACATTATTCGAAACAGCGATAGAAGCATCGCTCGGTGTCTATCTACTCTACCCGCACCGCCACCACTTGTCGGCAAAGGTCCGCGCATTCCTCGACTTCGCCGTCGATTGGTACACGCCGGTGCCGCCATGGCTGAAGCGTGAGCCTTTAGGCGCGCAGCGGAAAGAACCGATTTCCACTCCAGATGCCTAATCCCTCCGGCTCCTCGACCGCCAACTCGACAAGATCGTAGTACAGCGCGCGAGAAAGTAGCGCTTCGAGACGGCCACGCACACAAAGGTAGGGCCTTAAACCGCCGCTGCCCACTTCTTCGGCAAAGCGCAGAGGATTATCGGCGCCACAGGTAATCACGTCATCGACATTGGTGCGAAAGATCAGCACTTGCGCGCGATGGCGTCCCTTCACTTCCATCTCGACCGCCAAAAACGGTGCGTCGGCAACCGCGACATCCACTTTCTCCACGGGCGTCACGAGATAGTGTTTGCCATCGGCATCGCGCCGTAAAATGCGGGAGAACATGCGCACCATCGGTTTGCGGCCGATCGGGCTGCCCTGATACATCCATATACCATCGGCCCGGATCGCCATGCCGATGTCGCCGCAATATGGCGGATCCCACGTTTCGACGGGCGGCAATCTGTCGCCCTCGGCGGCTCTCATCAATGCCTCTAATCCGGCAAATGGAGCAGGGTTGCTGCTATGAACATCCTCGGTCAATCTGGGTTACCTCCTTGAACTCGCGACCGTGATCACCCTCATATGACCTACATATTGTGACCACTTATCAAAGCAACAGTGTTTCACGCACCCGGCAGCCAGCATATAGTGAGCCCATGAGCACACAGACAGTTACCACGGTCACACCAGGCAGCAGCGATATCGTAGCCCGGATCGAAGCCGCGGCAGAGCGGATGCAGCGGGTACACAAGGCAGCTGGATCGGTGATCTTCGGTCAGGACCTCGTCATAGAGCGGACGCTGGTAACGATCCTTGCGGGCGGCCACGCGCTCCTGATCGGCGTCCCAGGCTTGGCGAAGACCCTTCTCGTCGAGACCCTTGGCAAGGTCCTGGGTCTCGATGCAAAGCGTATTCAGTTCACGCCCGACCTGATGCCCTCCGACATTATCGGCGCCGAAGTATTGGAGGATAACGCCGGTGCTGCCGCTGGTCAGCGGCGCTCGTTTCGCTTCATCAAGGGCCCCATCTTTACGCAGCTTTTAATGGCCGACGAGATCAATCGCGCATCTCCGAAGACGCAATCGGCGCTGTTGCAAGCGATGCAGGAGCATCACGTTACCGTGGCCGGTCAGCGGCACGATACGCCCATGCCCTTCCATGTGCTCGCAACCCAAAATCCACTCGAGCAAGAGGGCACATATCCCCTGCCGGAAGCTCAGCTCGACCGCTTCCTGCTGCAGATCGACGTGACCTATCCGGATCTGTCAGCCGAGCGCCGCATGCTATTCGCGACGACTGGTACCGAAGATCGCAAGCTGGAGGCGATCATCACGCCGCAGGAGTTGATGGCCACCCAGCGCCTCGTGCGGCAGATACCCGTACCGGACAAAGTCGTTGAAGCAATTCTGAAGCTCGTCCGCTCCGCCCGTCCAGGTGCTGGCGAAGAGAGCGACCGTTACATTGCCTGGGGTCCCGGGCCGCGCGCCAGCCAAGCGTTGATGCTCGCTGTCCGTGCGAAAGCCTTGATTGACGGTCGTTTGGCGCCATCAGTCGACGATGTGGTGGCACTCGCAGAGCCTATTCTGAAACACCGCATGGCGTTGACGTTTGCCGCGCGCACCGAGGGCCAGGACATCAGCAGCATCGTCGCCCGCCTCGCGAGCCGGTTGGAGTAAGTCTGAGTGGCGGACATCAAGCGGCCTTCTCATCAACTTGACGACGGCAAGGCTGCGGCTCAGATTTTGGGGTTGGAGGCTGGCGCGCACGAACTCGCCGAAAGCCTGCCGGACCTCGTGGCTGAGGCCATGCGCATCTCTTTGAATGTTTCACACGGTATACATGGCCGCCGCCGGTCCGGGCCTGGCGAGACTTTCTGGCAATTCCGGCAGTACCAAGCCAACGACGCCGCGACCCTTGTCGATTGGCGCCGTTCGGCGAGCTCCGACCATTTGTTTGTTCGCGAGCGTGAATGGGAAGCTGCCCACACGATCTGGTTGTGGCCCGACTTGTCGCCGTCGATGGCATTCAAGAGCCATTTGGCCAGTATTACCAAGCGCGATCGCGCGCTGGTGCTAATCCTCGCCGCGGCCGAGCTCCTCGTTCGCGGCGGCGAGCGCGTCGCATTGCTCGGTCTGACGCGCCCCAGTGCCGTTCGCAAGGCTGCCCGTAAGCTCGCTGAGGCGATCGCCAGCAACATATCCAACCCGCAGCTGACCGACAGTCTGCCGCCGCCAGAACGGTTGCAGCGGTTGTCTGGGGTCATTTTGACGAGCGACTTTCTCGATCCACTGCCGCTGATCGAGGAGCGATTGAAGGTACTCGCCGCCACCAATGTATTCGGCCACTTGATCCAAGTGCTCGATCCGGCCGAAGAGACGTTGCCTTATGATGGGCGGACGGAGTTCACCGGTCTTGAAGGCAACGATCGTTGGGTTGCCGACCGGGCAGAGACCCTACGCCCGCAATACATCGAAAAGCTCGCCCTGCACCGTGCCGGTCTGGAAGAGATTACCAAGAAGCTCGGATGGTCGTTGCTGACCCACCGGACCGACCGGCCCGCCGCTGAACCGCTACTCGCACTCATCATGCGCATGCAGGCTGGCGGCAGGGACTACCGCTGGTCGGGCGCTTCGGGAGGTGCTGCATGAGTATCGGCGCACTCGCATTTTTGAGTCCGTGGCTGCTTGCCGGACTGTTGAGCCTGCCCATCATCTATTGGCTGTTGCGCACCGTTCCGCCGCGTCCGAGGCAGGTCGCATTTCCGGCGACGCGTATCCTTATTGGATTGGAGAACAAGGATAAGACGCCGGCCAAGACGCCTTGGTGG
>JANOOW010000493.1:0-3146 GCA_031421555.1 Hyphomicrobiaceae bacterium
GGACCGATCTTTCGGGAGATTACGGTCAACGCGGCATGAGCCGCCTGCCATCGGTAAACGCAAAAGCAGTTATTCGCGCGCTAGAGCGGGCTGGCTTCGACATTATCCGAGTGAGCGGCAGTCATTATCGCATGCGACACAAATTGGACTCGAAACGGCAAACAACTGTTCCATTCCATGCGGAGCCGCGACCTTCCACGCGGCACGCTGCGCGACATCATCGAGCAAGCCGGATTGACGGTGGAAGAGTTTGTCGGCCTGCATTGACCGGCCCCCGCGCACACATGGTCCATCCGAAATCGGAACGAAAATAGATCGAACGAGTTATTCTTTTGCAGATTAACCGCGCGAGGAATTACTATGAAGAAGATTATCTTTTCAGCAGGCCTGACAGCCGCCGTTTTGATGGTCGGATTATCTCCTGCGTTCGCCGAGCGCGTCACCGTCGATGGGACCGTAACGGATGTCTTCGGCCACCGTTATGTCATCTCAAGTGGCGGCAACAAGACGCTCGTGAATGTCGGTCCGCGTGGACCGGCGCTGGCAAACCTGAAAAGCGGTGATAAGGTCAAAATCGAAGGCGAGATGCTGAAATCGGGCGAAGTGCGGGCGGCGAACATTTCTGTCGGCGGTACAGCAGCGGTCGCAATCCCCGGTGCAAAGAGTTGGTGGCAGCGGCTGACAGGGCGAGACGGCAAAAAGGCAAAAGCCAGCTTCAGCGCGGAACAGGCCAAGGTTGAAATCGAAAAGGCAGGGTATACCACGGTCGGCCAGCCCACCCCATTGAAACGGCACTTTGAAGTGCTGGCCAAGAAGGACGGGAAGTTCTTCGAAGTTCACGCGCATCGCGACGGCAAGGTCAATCAGGTTCGCAGCGTCGAAGCGAGCGACCCCCGCTGGGGCTCGCTCGTCAAGTAGAATTCCGATCCAGGTCGAGTAAGCGCCGGGCACTCCGTCATCGGGTGCCCTATCGTATTTGCGCCCGCGAACACGAGCCACCTCCTCGAACTGTGCATTACACGAACCGATGATCCTCTCGTTAGTCACGGGAGCGTTTTGCATCTCCCAGCTTGATCGCTTATATGCTCCATTCGCGATCCCGAACGGAGCCCTGCATGACATCTTTGCCCAACCCGCTGCTAGCCACCTGGACCACGCCGTTCGAAGCACCGCCGTTTCGCGACATAAAACCGGAGCACTTTGCGCCAGC
Organism: Hyphomicrobiaceae bacterium; assembly: GCA_031421555.1. Lineage (GTDB taxonomy): Bacteria > Pseudomonadota > Alphaproteobacteria > Rhizobiales > Hyphomicrobiaceae > JAKFWF01. The sequence continues at coordinate 1,211 of JANOOW010000493.1, forward strand.
GTTCGAGATCGCGTTGCAAGCTCACAACGCGGAGATCGACGCGATTGCCGCCGACCCAAGCCCGCCCACCTTCGCCAACACAATCGAGGCGATGGAGCGGGCAGGCGAGACGCTCGACCGGGTGGCTGGCGTGTTCTGGAACCTGACAGGCAGCAACACCAACGATGAATTGCAGGCGCTCGAGCGTGACTGGTCGCCGAAGTTCGCGGCACATGCGACCGGCATCACCACCAATGCGGCACTCTTCAAACGCATCGATACGCTGTTCGCTGAGAAGCAGGCGCTCGGTCTCAATGCGGAGCAACTGCGCCTGCTGGAAAAAACTCATAAGGCATTCGTGCGCTCGGGCGCGAAGCTCGAAGGCGCCGCGCGGGATCGCTATAAGGCCTTGTCTGAACAGCGTGCCAACCTCACCACCAAGTTTGGCCAGAATGTACTCGCGGACGAAAAAGCGTACGTGCTCGAACTCAACGGCGAGGCCGGCCTTGCGGGTTTACCTCCGTTCGTTCGCGCGACCGCAGCGGCAGCTGCTACCGAGCGCGGCTTGAAAGACACGCAGGTGGTCACGCTATCGCGCTCGCTGATCGAGCCGTTCCTGACTTTTTCCACCCGCCGCGATCTACGCGAGCAAGCCTGGAAAGCCTGGACCGCGCGCGGCGAGACCACGGGCCCAACCGACAACCGGCAGGCGATTACCGATCTCGTCAAACTGCGGATTGAAGTCGCCAACCTGCTGGGCCACAGAACCTACGCCGACTACGCGCTCGAAGAAACAATGGCGAAGACACCGGCCCACGTCCGCGAGTTGCTGGAACGGGTGTGGGCGCCGGGCGTCTCACGCGCACAAGCCGAGCTTGCGAAACTGCAGGCGATGGCCGCAAGTGAAGGCGTCAACATCAAGATCGAGCCGTGGGATTGGCGTTTTTACGCCGAGAAAGTGCGGGGCGCCGAGTTCAATCTCGACGAAGCCGAGATCAAACCCTATCTGCCTCTCGACCGCATGATCGAGGCCGCATTCTACACGGCAACGCAGCTATTCGGCGTGACGTTCACGGAGCGCCACGATGTCCCCGTTTATCATCCCGACGTCCGCGCCTTCGAAGTGACCGACGCGCAAGGCCGCCACGTGGGTCTGTTCCTCGGCGACTACTTCGCCCGTTCCTCGAAGCGGTCCGGTGCCTGGATGAGCGCCTACCGCCGCCAGGACAAACTCGATGGCATCGAGACGCGGCCAATCATCGTCAACGTGATGAACTTCGCCAAGGGTGCGGAAGGTGAGCCAGCTCTCTTATCTTTCGACGATGCCCGCACGCTGTTCCACGAATTCGGTCACGGGCTGCACGGCTTGCTGTCGAATGTGACTTATCCCTCGCTGGCGGGCACATCGGTGGTGCGCGACTTTGTCGAGCTACCCTCGCAGTAGTTCGAACACTGGCTCGGCACGCCCGAGATCATGAGCCGCTTCGCCCGCCACGCGACAACCGGTGAGCCGATGCCGGAGGCGCTGATGGCGAAGCTGAAGGCGGCACGTACATTCAATCAGGGTTTCGAGACCGTGGCTTTCCTCGGCAGTGCAATCGTCGACATGGATTTCCATACGCTTGCCAGCGCCGATAATCTTGACCCTGCAGCACTGGAAGCTGCAACGCTCGCACGCATCGGCATGCCGCACGAGGTTGGCATGCGTCACCGCTCGACGCACTTCCAGCATATCTTCTCCGGTGGCTACTCGGCCGGCTATTACAGTTATCTGTGGTCGGAAGTTCTCGATGCCGACGCGTTCACAGCCTTTGAAGAAACCGGCAATGTGTTCGACCCGGCGACTGCCGATAAACTCAAACGCTACATCTATTCCGCCGGCGGCTTGCGTAACGAGGATGAGGCCTACACGCTCTTCCGCGGCAAGATGCCGAGCGTCGATGGTCTATTGAAGAAG
>JANOOW010000494.1:0-5319 GCA_031421555.1 Hyphomicrobiaceae bacterium
CCGATCCTGCGTCCGCCAACCCCAAACTGCAGAGGCCGGCCATGCAGCCCCGCCTGATCCGCTTTCGCGATGCACCGCGCTATCTCGGCATGGATCGCAACCGCTTCAACAGTGAAGTCCGTCCACGCGTCACCGAGGTGCGCATCGGGCGCCAGGGCGTCGCCTTCGACCGCCTTGAACTTGACGCGTGGGTGGACGAGTATCTCGGCCGCAACGGGCGTCCCGCTCAGAAAGGAGCAATCTCATGGGACGCAAGACAATACCCGGCCTCATCAAGCGCGCCGGGATCTGGCATATCGACAAACACATCGGCGGGCGGCGCGTTTGCCGAAGCACTGAAACAGCTGAGCTCCAGGAAGCGGAGCGTTACCTCGCGAGAGTGATGGAACAGACCCGGCAAGCTCAGGTGTACGGCGTCAGGCCTTCTCGAACCTTCGAGCAGGCCGCGGCAAAGTTCGTGCTGGAAAACCAGCACAAGCGGAGCCTGATAACCGATCTCGTCCAGCTCAAGCACTTGATGCCGTGGCTCGGTGAGGTCACCCTCGAACGTATAAACATAGGTACGCTTCAACCATGGATACTACAGCGGCGAGCGGCAAGAATGGCTCCGGGCACGATTAATCATGGCTTGAAGATCGTTCGCCGCATTTTAAATCTTGCGGCGAGTGAATGGTTCGATGATCACGCCATGACATGGCTGCACGCAGCACCGAAGATCAAATTGCTGCCTGACACCGAAAAGCGACAGCCCTACCCAATCAATTGGGCCGAACAGACGCGATTGTTCGATAGACTGCCGGAATATCTCCGCGAAATGGCACTCTTCGCAGTCAACACCGGATGCCGCGATGGTGAAATCTGCAACCTTCGCTGGGAGTGGGAGGTCGAGGTGAAGCAACTAGCCACCTCGGTATTCATCGTGCCAAGGGACCGCGTGAAAAACGGTGATGAAAGACTGGTTGTCCTTAATCGCTTGGCTAGCTCGGTAATCGAAGCTCGTCGAGGCATCCACCCGGAATTCGTCTTCACATACGAAGGACATCCGATCAATCGGATGCTGACGTCCGGCTGGCTAAGGGCAAGGGTTAGAGCAGGACTACCTCAGGTCAGGGTCCACGACCTCAGCATACCTTTGGCCGCAGGTTGCGAGCCGCGGGGGTAAGTTTCGAGGACCGCCAGGACCTGTTGGGACATCGGTCCGGTCGGATCACCACGCACTACTCGGCTGCCGAACTTTCCCGCCTGGTGGAAGCAGCCAATACTGTATGTGAAAGTAGCCTCACTCAGCCGGAACTTTTGGTCATGCGGGGCTCGCTGCAAGATGGCTCCCGCAAAATTCCCGCAAGGCGTCAGCAAGCCTTACGATCGATCGTCTAAGTACTTGAAATGACTGGTGCCCGGGGGTGGAATTGAACCACCGACACTACGATTTTCAGTCGTATGCTCTACCAACTGAGCTACCCGGGCGAAGCTTCGCGATACCGCCCGCTTACCGCGTAACGTCTCTGAAGTTGGCGCGTTATAAGTGTTGGAATGCGGCCTGTCCAGCACTACACCGACCCTACACCGACATTTGCCAGTCTGTAAAACATTTGGGCCCGTTGGTTGGGTCAAACGAAGTGCGACCCAGCATCCGCGACCGGTGTCAACCGCGCTGGGTCGCGCTACGCTTGACCCAACCTGATTGAACGTCAACTCGCGCCGGCTGTCAGTTTGGCTTGCGCGTGCCGCCGGTATCGCCGTGCAGCGGCGCGCCGTCGTCCCCGTCTTCGTCCGCGTCGGCGCCACCGCTGGCGATCGCGTAGCTGCCGGTCAGCCAGCGCGATAGATCGACGTCGGCGCACCGCTTCGAGCAGAATGGCCGAAACTCAGTCAGCGCCGGCCGTTTGCAGATCGGGCAGCGGGCGTAGGCCGGCGACTTGGGTGCATCTGTCATGTTATCGTTTCATCTCAATCCGGATCGACGTCGGCGGCTTTTACCCAGTTGAAATGCACCGGAAAGCCTTCGCCCGTCAGCAAAGCCGTTACTTCGGTCAAAGGTAAACCCACGACGTTGGTGTAGGATCCGATGATCTTCTGCACGAAGCTGCCCGCCAAGCCCTGGATCGCATAGCCGCCAGCCTTGTCGCGCCACTCGCGTGAGGCGACATAGGCCTCGATCTCGACCTTCGACAGACGCTTGAACCTGACGCGCGTGTCGATGATCTTTACGCGCAGGCGGTCGTCCGGCGTGATCACGCATATGCCGGTCAAAACGCGATGCGCGCGGCCCGAGAGCAACTGCAGCGACTCGACCGCCTCCTCGACGAACTTCGGCTTCATCAGGATGCGCCGGCCAACGGTGACGATGGTATCGGCGGCGAGGATATACGCATCGGCAAGCCCAGTGTCGTTGGCAAGCTGCTCGCGTGCGGCTTCCGCCTTGGCACGCGCCAGGCGTGAAACCAGCGCGCGTGGCATCTCGGCCCGCCGTGGCGTTTCGTCGACCGAAGCAGGCCGCAACGCATCCGGCTCGATACCGATTTGCGCCAGCAGCGCCAGCCGCCGCGGCGATGCACTGGCCAGCACCAGCTTGGGACGCTCCAGCGACTTCTTCGATTGCGCACGCTGCCGGGCCAGCACGCGCCGCAACGTTTCGCGGTCCGGCGCGGCGGACCGTCCGAGCACCGAAAAAAGAGCTGATTTGGCAACCGACATCGTGTTCATTCCTGACGACCGATCAAGGAGCGGGACAATGCGCTGGAAGCGCCGATCAACGCAAGCCGCCACCCAAACGCTAAAGCGAGCGCTCTGCAGACCCAGCCAACCGCCGCAACAACTCCGCTTCCGCAACCGCAGCGAGGCCCGTGCGAGCAGGTTGTAACGACCGCACCAGGCAGGCGTTGGATTTCAAAATCACGCCATCGTCCAGGATGCGCAAACCGTTAGCGCGCAACGTCTCGCCCGTCGTTGTGATATCGACGATGAGATCGGCGCTGCCGCTCGCTGGAGCACCTTCCGTGGCGCCGAGGCTTTCGACGATGCGATAGCTCGCTACATCATGGGCGGCGAAGAACCGGCGCGTCAGGTTCATGTATTTCGTGGCGACCCGCAACCGCCTGCGATGTTTGTGCCGGAACGCGACGGCGATCTCCTCAAGGTCCGCCATCACCCGCACGTCGAGCCAGTAGTCTGGCACCGCCACGACGACGTCAGCTGGGCCGAACTCGAAGGTGTGCGCAATCGCGACTTTAGACGCCCAGTCGTCGATGTATTCCTCGACGAGATCGCGGCCGGTGATGCCCAGGTGCGCATCGCCCGTACGCAGGTGGCGCACGATTTCCGACGCCGAAACGAAAGCGACTTCGACGCCGGACATGCCTTCGATCTCGCCACGATAGCCACGCTCCGGCCCGGTCTTGCGCACGACGATGCCAGACTTCGCGAGCGCCGCGGCGCAGCTTTCCATCAACCGGCCCTTGGAGGGGATGGCGAAAATCAACGTGTCGCTCACAGCCCGCCTCCCACTTTTCTAGGCGCATGGCGACACGCATCCTGCTCAGCCGCAGCCATGCGCGAAGCGCCGGGAAACGCGGTTCCATCCAGCGCTATATTCACGCTCACAGCCCGCCTCCCACTTTTCCAGGCGCATGGCGACACGCATCCCGCGCGCCGGCCGCCATGCGCGAAGCACCGGGAACCGCGGTTCCATTCAGCGCTATATTCACGCTCACAGCCCGCCTCCCCATGCTGCCGCCAGCAATCGATCTGTAAAGATCGCAGCGCCAGCTGCTGGCACGCGGATCGGCGCGCCTACGGCCTGCAGCAACCGGTCATAGCGGCCGCCACCGGCGATGGCGCGCGTCTCGGCTGGCCCGGCCGGCATCACCTCGAACACGAAGCCCGTGTAGTATTCGAAGTCGCGCCCGAAATCCGCGCAAAACGTCATGTCCGCCGTGTCGATACGTGCTTCGGCGAATAGCGCGAGGCGGTTCTCGAATGAGGCTATGGACTTCGACAAGTCGAGTCCCGGTTGACGGCTGCCGAGCTCGACGATGCGCTTCAAGGCTTCGGCCGGGCTTGCCTCGATATTGAGATAGGTGTCGATGATCGTCGCCGCCGAAAGCTCCAGCGGCGGATCGCGCTCGTCGGCAAGTTGTTCCATTAGTTGCGCGGTGATCTCGCCGATGGACCGGCTACCCGCGGTAACGCACCCTTTGCGATCCAGATATTCGGCAATCGCGACCTCTGATTTCAACGTGTCGGCCGGATCGAGCAGGCGGCGCACATCGTCCGGCATCGCGGCAGGCCGGCGTCCGGTCAGACGGCGCAGATAGTTCATGAACGGCTTTGGCCGCCGGAAGTGATGCTTCAAGCGCGCCCGCCAGCGAACCGGCATGTCGATGGCATCGATCAGATCGTGGAACACGCCGACATCGCCGACGCGCACGCGGACGGCACGCAGATCGCTGCGGCGGAGCGCGCTCAGCACGAGATCGAGCACCTCCACCTCGGCGCGGGCCGGATCGCGGCTGTTGAACACTTCGAGGCCGACCTGATGTAGCTCGCCGGCATCGAGATCGAGCGTTGCTCCGTTCACCGGCTGGCGAAACACCATGCCGCTGCTCGCATACTTCGCGCTCTGCGTCGCCGCCGGGTGACGCTCCAGATACAGCCGGCAGATCGGCACCGTGAGGTCGGTGCGCAGGCACAATTCCTGGCCCGTTCGATCCGACACGCCGAACGTTTGTTCACGCATCTCCTCGCCGACGAGATCGACGAGAAGCGACGCGGGCTGAATGATCGGTGGTGCGACCATTTCGAAGCCGGCGCCGTCGAACACCTGCAAAATGGTCGCCGCCCGCGCCCGCTGCGCTTCGAGCCATCGCGCCGAATGCGGATCAAGGTGCGTGGTCATGGGTGGGCCTCGGTGGCCTGAGCTGTGTTGGCTTGCCACCGTCCTATAATCTTGCCTCCCCGGCCGCAGCGCGACAGCGCGGAGAGCCGGGGTCGCGTCGACAGCTGGCGTTCAAAGTGGCGCTGCAAGTGCCCGACCCAATGGACGCGATCCCGGGTCTCGCGCTTCCAGCGCTCGCCCGGGAAGGCAGCTGAAAAGGATTGCATGACCGCACGCTCCATAGGTGTAATCCGGGCATCTATTGCCGGGACCCATGCTGCAACCTCTGGACCCCCAGCGGGCGCAGCACGTAGCGGCCTAAGGACAAGCCCCGGGATGACAGTTGTGAGTGTTGCCGTAATGGGGCACGACATCACCGCCTCATCCCTGATGCCGGGCGAGGATGGCGCGGACGGTTGAAACCAGGTCGGCTTCAGGCACCG
>JANOOW010000495.1:0-1885 GCA_031421555.1 Hyphomicrobiaceae bacterium
CCAATCTCAGCCAGGCGGGTAAGTTCGTACACAATTATGTCAGCTTCGCTTTCGCTCTCGGCATTATTCTCATGTTTGTATTGTGGGTGAAGGATAATCTGCCAAAGGTGGCGGACTTGCGTTGGTTCGCCCAAGGCGGTGGCATCATCGGCGGGAAACATCCCCCGGCAGACCGCTTCAACGGCGGCCAAAAATTGATCTTCTGGTCGACCATACTTGGCGGTGTGGCGCTGTCTGTTTCGGGCTACGTGCTCATGTTCAAGCCGCTGACAGTCGATATCGCAGGACTGCAGTTGGCGACGATCGTTCACGGCCTCGTCGGCTTGATACTCGTCGCCGTCATTCTCGCCCATATCTACATCGGCTCACTTGGCATGGAAGGCGCGTTCGACGCGATGGGCAAGGGCGAAGTCGACCTGAACTGGGCGAAGGAGCATCACTCGCTGTGGGTGGACAAGGTCGCTTTGAAGAATCCGAAAGACATATCCGGCGGCCCCGCGCCGGCACCGGCTGAATAGGAGACGCCCATGAAAGCCTTTCTTGCTGCAGTTTTGGCGGTAGCCGTTATCGGAGTGGGTGCATCTTTCGTGCTCGAGGTATTCCAGCGCACAGCGGATCAGGCCTACGTCGGTCCGGGTGCACGGCCCGATCCGGTGGTCCCGCATAACGTCAGCGCGCCAAAGGGCTGACCACGTTCACCCGCGGTTTTGACGTGAGGAGGCCGGGCACAAGTGTCCGGCCTTTTTTCATTGGGAGATGACTGGTTGTGACCGTATCACGTGAAACGACTACCGGGATCCTCGCCGGTTTGGGGGTGCCAAACTCGGAGATCGTGATTGCGGGCGATCGCGTGACCGTTTCGATTGTGATCGACGCAGCCGACGCCGCTAAGTGGGAACCAATCCGGCAGGCTGCACAGACGGCCATCGCAGGACTACCCGGCGTTACTCGTGCGCTCGTGACGCTAACCAGCGAACGGACTGCGAAGCCGACGGCAAAGGCGCTCCCAAAATCTGTTGGATCGGCACCGCCGCCGCGATTCCCCAACCTTGCGAAGGTCGGCCGGATCATCGCCGTGGCATCTGGCAAGGGCGGCGTCGGCAAATCGACGACCGCGTGCAATCTGGCGCTGGCGTTGCGCGCGCAAGGCTTGAGTGTCGGCGTGCTCGACGCGGATATTTACGGTCCCTCGATGCCGAAGCTGTTCAACCTCAAGGGCCGGCCCACGGTCGTGGCTGGCCGCACGTTGTCACCGCTCGAAGCCTACGGCTGCAAGGTGATGTCGATCGGCTTCGTCGTCGATGCCGATAAAGCGATGGTTTGGCGCGGGCCGATGGTGGCGTCCGCCATCACGCAAATGCTGCGCGATATCGCGTGGGGCGCGCTCGACGTGTTGATCGTCGACATGCCGCCGGGCACAGGAGATGCGCAGTTGACGCTGGCCCAGCAAGCGCCATTGGCGGGCGCGATCATCGTGTCGACGCCGCAAGATCTGGCGCTGATCGACGCCCGTCGCGGCGTCGAGATGTTCCGCTCGGTCAACGTGCCGATCCTCGGGTTGGTCGAGAACATGAGCTATTTCATCTGCGATGGCTGCGGCAAACGCCACCACATCTTCGCGCATGGCGGAGCGCGGGCCGAGAGCGCCAAGCTCGGCGTACCTTTTCTCGGCGAGATACCGTTGGATGCCATGATTCGCGAGCGCGCCGACAGCGGCATGCCGATCGTGATCGCCGATCCCGACAGTCCTCAAGCCGACGCGTACCGTGCAATCGCGGCGGCGGTGATGGCGGGGTTCTAACCGATCAACTCACTTTCACGCTTAACCGGCCGCTGTATCGCACGGCTTCGGCTTCGCCCTTGCCTTTGGCGCTGGATTTGATGC
>JANOOW010000496.1:0-3892 GCA_031421555.1 Hyphomicrobiaceae bacterium
GACAATCGCGACAAACTGGAGGCCGACACGCCAGCGCATGAAGGTTTGGCTGCGGTTGAAACTTTCCCCTTTCAGCATGTTGAACAAGCCGAAGGCGAGCACGATCAATACGGCGATGCTCGCGAATGTGGTTAGGTGAAAGAATAAATCGGACATAAGCGCTCCTGCCTGCAGCTATGAAGGTCATAGGCGCGCGGGAAGGCGGCATGCAAATGCCAAGTTGCCCTACCTCGTTCGTAGGGGAGACCGCTTGCGTCCGGGGGTTGGGAGCGACGATATTTTATGTGCAGATTTTTCGTCACGCCCGATCAACATCGTTGTAGATATTTGGATGGGCCGCCAAGCTACGCGCCGGTGAACTACGTGGGACAAGTGCAATGACGCGCGACCGGCTGCATTTCTTGTTGCTGAACATCGGGCACTTTCTCGATCACCTCTTTACGCTGATCTTCGCCACCGTTGCAGCGCTGGCGTTGAGCCGCGAGTGGGGTCTCGGCTACGGCGACCTGTTGAAGTATGCCGCACCGGGCTTCTTCGCCTTCGGTGTGTTTGCGCTACCTGCAGGCTGGCTTGCCGACAAGTGGAGCCGCGATGGTATGATGAGCGTCTTCTTCATCGGTATCGGACTTTCGTCGATCGCCATCGCATACGCTGTGACGCCGCTGCAGGTGGGCGCCGGTTTGTTCGTCATCGGCATGTTCGCGGCCATCTATCATCCGGTCGGGCTTGCCATCGTCGTTGAAAAATGGCGCGGCACCGGCATGCGGCTCGCAGTCAACGGCGTCTGGGGAAACTTGGGCGTGGCGAGCGCCGCATTGATCACCGGATACTTCATCGATCACGGCGGCTGGCGCACTGCGTTCATCGTGCCGGGAGTGATCTCGATCGCAGTCGGCATCGCCTACACGATCATGATGTGGGACAGCATCGCCAACCCGAAGCCGGCCGCCAAGGCTAGCGGACCGGCGACAGCGCTCACGCCCGATGCGAGAGCGGTGCTGTTGCGCATCTCGATCGTCGTGTTCCTGACCACCGCCATCTCCAGCATCGTATTCCAGTCGACGACGTTCGCACTGCCGAAGGTCTTCGCCGAGAAGCTAGCCGGCCTCGAGTTGTCGGCAACCGTACTGGGGCAATTGGCATTCGTGGTCTTTGCGATGGCCTCCATCGGCCAGCTGGTCGTCGGGCACTATCTCGATAAGCTGGGTCCGCGCACCGTGTTCATCGCTGCTGCCGGATTACAGTTGCTGTTCTTTTCGATGATGCCCGGCTTGCGGGACTATGCAGCGCTCGCCTGTGCGATGGCTTTCATGCTTGCCGCGTTCGGTCAGATCCCGATCAACGACTACATGATCGGGCGCATGGCCCAAGGCGACATGCGGGCGCGTATCTACGGCATCCGTTACGTCGTGAGCTTCACCGTGCTCGCCGCCGCGCTGCCGCTCATCGCCTTCATCTACGAGGGCTGGGGCTTCGACGCGCTTTTCCGCGTGTTGGCACTTGCCGCGGCGATGATCCTGCTTGCGGTATGGCAACTGCCACTGCGGATGCCGTCGCCAGCGACGCAGGCGGTCACGACATGAACGCTGCCACGGCATCGGCCGCCGCTTCGAGGTTGCCGCGCCGGGTGAAGCCTGAAGCGCCGCGTGGCGCCAGATCGTGGTCTCCATCCGAAACCCAGTGAAAAGCAATTTGATGCGACAGTGTCATCGCCTCGACCTCTGAGCGGCCACCAAACGGATCGCGGTCACCTTGCACGATAAGCGCCGGGCAGGTCATGTCGAGCAGGTGCGCTGTGCGAAGCTGCTCCGGCTTCTTCGGCGGACGGAACGGGTAGCCAAGGCAAATGAGCCCGCTGATTAGCCCGTCCGCATGCAACCGATCGGCAATCATGCTGGCGACGCGCCCGCCCATCGACTTGCCGCCGATGAACAATTTGGCCCGCGGCGTCATTCGGCCGCGCACATATTGCACCGCACTCTCGTATTGTTGAACGAGAAGTTCGGCCTTCGGTGGCGGTTTACGCTTGGGGCTGACCCGGCGCGATGCCATGTAATCGAACTCGAAGCGTGTCGTGGCAATGTCCCGTTCGGTGAGCATGGCAACGAATGTTCTTAGGAACGGGCTGTCCATTGCCGCTCCCGCGCCGTGAGCAAGAAGCAGGCGGCGTTCCGCGTCAGTGGGGCCATCTTCGAGCAATGCGAGTTCGGTCATCGGCGCCTACGAGGACTAATGATGCAGGTGTTTGGGACCATATCAGAACCGGTGCTGCGCCTGTCGGTTTTCGCCGCCGTGTTCATCATCATGGCAGCGCTTGAGCTTGCAATCCCGAAGCGCGACCTGTCTGCTCCGAAAACGCGCCGCTGGTTCACCAACCTCGCGATCGTCGGCATCGATAGCTTGATCGTGCGCGCCATGGCGTTGGAGCCGCAACTGCTCGGCGCAATCATCGTACCGCTGGCGGCGGTTGCGACGGCGATCTGGGCTGAAGGGCGCGGCATCGGGTTGTTCAACTGGCTTGACCTTCCAGGGTGGTTCGAGGTCATCGCTGCGATCGTGATTTTCGATTTCGCGATCTGGTTACAGCACGTGGCATCGCACAAGATCCCGATGTTCTGGCGGTTGCACCAAGTTCATCACGCCGATGTCGATATCGACCTGACGACCGGCATCCGTTTTCACCCGGTCGAGATCGCGCTGTCGATGCTCTACAAGATGGTGTGGGTCGTGGTGCTTGGCCCGGCACCAGTAGCGGTATTGCTGTTCGAGGTGATCTTGAACGCGGGCGCCATGTTCAGCCACGCGAATATCGCGCTGCCGGGTTGGCTCGATCGACGGCTGCGCGCGCTGGTCGTGACGCCCGATATGCACCGCGTCCACCATTCGATCATCCGGCGCGAGCACGACAGCAATTACGGCTTCAACCTGTCGATCTGGGATCGCCTGTTCGGCACCTATCTCGATCAGCCGAGCAAGGGTCACACCGGCATGACCATCGGCTTGAGCTCCTATCAGTCGAAAGAGCCGGCAAAGCTCTCGTGGAGCTTACTGTTGCCGTTCACGAATGGATCGAAGCGTTAGGTTGGCGTTTCCATCCGGCAGTCGCGGCGCTATGATTGCGTGTGGGTCTAAACCAGGATTCGATATGCGGCTCATCTTCAGCCTTGTCGCGTTGATCGCAACATTCGGCACCGCTAGCTGGGGGCAGGACTCCGGGGCGGCGCGATTTGCTGCACCGATGATGCTGTTACCGCAAGCAGGCCTCCAGGCGGACGCCGAGGAGGGGCCTGCGAGTTCTGCCGTCGTATCGCCCCAGGCTGCGGACGCCGATTTAGCCGCGGCGACCTCGCCCCCTGCGACGGCCGCGCCCAAGAAGCCGCCAACTCCGGCCAAGCTCTTGTTCGGCGGCGTGAAAACCCCCGCTCCCTTGGAAGCGCGCGCGATCGGTTTTTATTCGAGGGGGTGTCTCGCCGGTGCCAAGGCGGTACCCGTCGATGGACCCGCTTGGCAAGTCATGCGGCTATCGCGCAACCGCAACTGGGGACATCCCAATCTCACCGCGTGGGTCGAACGGTTTGCCCGCGATGCGCAATCGCTCGAAGGTTGGCCAGGGCTGCTCGTCGGCGACATGTCCCAGCCACGGGGCGGACCGATGATGACCGGTCACGCCAGTCACCAGATCGGCCTCGACGCCGATATCTGGCTCACGCCGATGCCCAACCGGCGGCTCTCAAAAATCGAGCGCGAAGAGTTGGCCGCAACATCGATGCTCCCGGACGGCAACGAGAAATCTGTGGCGGTCGATCCGGCGGTTTGGACCGGGCAGCACGCCAAGCTGATCCGGCGAGCGGCCAACTACGCTGAAGTCGAGCGTATTCTGGTTCATCCGGCG
>JANOOW010000497.1:0-10386 GCA_031421555.1 Hyphomicrobiaceae bacterium
TTTTCCTGGACACCGATCCGCCCGTTCGGCGTGACCAGCCGGGCAGCGTTGACGAAGCGACCATCGGCGCGGCGGGAGGGGCCGCTGGCAGCCAGGATGTGCACGTCATAGCGGCGGGCGGCTGCAACGACGGCCTCCTCCATCGCGGGCACGAGATCCGCAACGGCTGCGAGCGTCGCCTGCAAGTCCCCAGCAATTTTTGCGCCGCAGGTCGCGGCTAGTTCGATCGCGCCGTACTCGGGGAATACGAGCAGCTGTGCACCGGTCGCGGCGCCGCGTTCGACCCACGCCGCGAAATTGGTGGCCCAGGCTTGGAATGTCGCCGGTTGCCCGAATGGATACTGCGCGGCAGCGACGGTTACGCTAGTCCGCGTCACAGCGGCTTGATCCAGAACTGCATCGACTTCTCCGCCGGATGATCCTGTCCAATATCCTGCCAGCTATAGCTACCCAGCATGCCCGCTTGCTTGACGTAGCCGCGCTTCGTCCAGAAGCCGTCGAGCGGGACATAGTTTGCCGGTCGCGCGGGATGATCGCCGGGCCGCATCACGCCGCAAAATGCGGTGTGCGTGTAGGGCTGGCCTTTGAAACGGGCGGATCGGGCGTGCGCCTCGCGCTGATCGAAGAACGCGTGGCCGATCCCTTGTCCGCGGTACTCTTTCAGCAGCACGCTTTCACCAAAATAGAAGATGCGGCCGGGATCGAAGCCGTGCGCGGTGAACAGCGGTACGAACTTCTCGGTGTGCTCGAGCAGCGGCGAGGCGGTCGCTACTCCGACGATCTTGCCGCCGTCGCGGGCGGCGATAATCACCGCATTTTTCGCGTTGCCGAAGCGCGCGAGGTAGTCCTTCTCGTAGTCGAGCGTGCCATCGTAGAGATATGGCCAATCGCGGAACACGGTGATGCGCAGCTGAGCCAGGGCCGGTAATGCGGCGGCGAGGCTCGAGCCTTTCAAAGGTTCGACGGTGATCGCCATGAAAAACGCTCCTCAGGCCGAGACCTGAATGATCCAATCGGTGAGATTATAATATGTGGTGACGCGCGCGATCTTGCCCTCACGAATGGCGAAGAACGTGCCGCCCGGCAACTGGTATGACTGGCCGGTTGCGTCAGGTAGTCCGGACTCGGAAACGAGGTATTGGCCATGCACGTTGAACTCGGCGGCGGCTCGCGAACCGTCCGCTGCCGTCATGACGGTGATGCCGTCGAGCTGCTCCTTGTAGTGGTGCGCCATGCGTGCACAAAACGCGTGAAAGCGGTCGCGGCCGATGCGCCGGTCGCCCTGATTGGTGTCGTGGATCAAGTCATCGGTGACGCATGCGAGCATGCCGTCGATGTCGCCGCGGTTGAACGCATCGTAGTAACGGGCAATCAAGGCTTGGGTGCCGGCGGCGCTCATGGGATCTATCCTGCGGCTCGTAATGTCAGTTGTTCGATTTGATCGTATCACCCAACACACGGGTGCGCTGCAAGGCGGCTTCGTCAAGTTCAAAGCCCAGCCCCGGCTTTTCGCTCATGACCAAGTGGCCGGAGACGTCGATATCGACAGGCTCGGTCAGCATGAAATCGCGCCGGTCGAAGCCCCACTCGGGCGGATCCCAGGGAAATTCGAGGTAGCTCGACGCACCGGTGCCGGCCATCACGTGCGCATTGGCCAGCAACCCGATCCCGTTGCCCCAGGTGTGCGGCGTGAAAGTAACGCCGTGCGACGCGGCCAGTTGCGCAATTTTCTGCAGGCCAGTCATGCCGCCGACCGAAACGGCGTCGGGCTGCACCACGTCGAGAGATCCGCCGGTGATGACGTCGCGCAACTCGGCCACCTCGCGGTCGAGTTCGCCGCCGGCAATGCGCAGGTCGAGGGTTTCGCGCAATCGGCGCATGCCCTCGCGGTCGGAGCGATGCAGCGGTTCTTCCATCCAGTAGACGCCGAGCTTCTCGAGTTCGCGGCCGACGCGCAGCGCATCCTTGACTGTCCACGGGCTCATGGTGTCCCACGGAAAGCGCCAGCCTTGGTTGCAGTCGACCATAAGCTCGATCTTCGAGCCGATGCGGGCGCGCACAGCTTCCAGCTTCGCGATGTCGCCTTGCCAGTCGCCGCGGGAAAAGCGAATTTTCATCGCCTTGAAACCGCGCGCGAGGGCTGCTTCGGCGAAGCTTGCGAGTTCCGGCCCGGAGCGCAGCGTGCCGCTCGATGCATAACAAGGAATACGGTTGGTGAAGCCACCCAGTAGCCGCCAGCACGGTTGGCCGGCGATCTTGCCCGCGAGATCCCACAGCGCCAGGTCGAGCGGCCAGCAGCGGCCATAGTGGAACGAGATGTGGTCGATCACCCTGTTGTGGCGTTCCAGTTCAAGCGGGTGGCGGCCGATGAACAGGTTTTCGTGACCGGCAAATCCCAGCATGTGGTCGCCCGACCCGATCCCTGTCAGCCCGGCGTCGGTATGCACCCGCACGATCGTCGCATCGAACTTGACGCGCGGCAGCGAGGACCAGCTCGGCTGGAACGGCGGGTCGAGCGGCAATTGATGCTGCGTAATCTCGATTGCGGTGATCTTCATCGGCACGCTCGACATGAAAAGGACCTGCGAAGCTAAGCCATCGCAAGCCCAGATATGCTTGTCGAGCGGTAACGCCCGGCCTCCAACCGATACCCGGCCTTCAGTCGATGATGGTGACGAAGCCGCGCATCGTGCCCACGAGCGTGATCGCGCGCTCCAGGCCGATGCCGTCTTGCTGCTCGGCGTGCAGCAGATGGCTCGCGTCGGTCACCGACATCGCCGGCCGCATGCCTTCTTCATTGCTGAGCGTGATGCCGCAGATGAGGCCAAGCGTTTCGGGCGTGTGCGGCAGCCGGTTTGCGAACGTGCCGTAGAATTCCGTCAAATGCGGGGGCGCGTCGGTGTTGTAGAAGACCGAGTAGCGATTGAAATCACGCACGTTGACTTCGGCCCACAGGCCATAAGCGAACAGATCGGTATGCCCGGTGATCGCGACTTCGAGCACGCAACGGATGAAGTAGCGCGCATCGTCGAGCACGCACAGATCCGACGAGATCAGGGCGCGGGCCTCGCGAGCCGCGGGATCAAGGTCGAAGATCGCGTCGGGAAGTGCGAAGCACAGATCGGGCAAACCGTCGTGCATATCGCGACAGTCGGGGCAGCGATAGCGCAAACGGGGCGCCTTCGGTGCAGAGGGTACGCTACGGAGAAGCTGCATGGCGGCACGGGTCCTGCGGGCTCGAAACAAAACGCTCAACTTTTAGCAACGGTGGGTAGCGCTCGGGGGAGCGCACGGTGTAGTCCTAGCAGTCTCTCACGAAGTCGTTGCGATCCCGTATGAGGGTTTGCTTAACGGCGAGATAACCAAGCGGCAGTCCGCACCAAGAAAGCGCCGGAAAGCGGGCGCGAACCGTAAAATTTATCTACAACACGAGGATTCATGACAAACCCACTCTTTCATATGATTGCAACGGGACCGCGCCCGGTGGCCCCATTTTCACATGCCGTGGAGAGCGATGGCTGGGTCTTCGTCACCGGCCAGATGCCGACCGATCCCGCGGCGCCCGATGCGCCGCTGCCCGATGGTGTCGAGGCACAGACCCGGCGCGTGATGGAAAATTTAAAGATCGTGCTGGGTGGCATCGGCCTTGGGCTCGAGCATGTTCTGCAAGCCCGGGTCTATCTCACAAACTTCGATCGCGACTATGCGAGCATGAACGCTGCCTACCAGTCGTACTTCCAGCCCGGCCGTTTGCCCGCCCGCACCTGCATCGGCGTCACCGGGCTGGCGGTCAACGCTCTGGTCGAGATCGATCTGGTTGCACGGCGGGTTTGAGCGACCGGTGTCTGACCCTCCCTCCGGGTCTGACACCGCAGCAGTCGTGTCGACGACCTACGATGGTGTCGGACCCAGGAGCCGGACACCATCGTGCGATCCCCCTCGCTAAACCGGTGGGATCCACTTTTCGCGCATGGTGACGAGTTCTTCGGCGGCGCTGGGGTGGAGGGCGACGGTGGCATCGAAGTCGGCTTTGGTCGCGCCCAACTTGAGTGCGATCGCCGCCATCTGGATGATTTCGCCGGCATCGGGCCCGAGCACGTGCACGCCGAGAACCTTCTGCGTCGCCTGGTCGACCACGAGCTTCATGATCATCCGGTCGGTTGCCCCCGACAGCGTCGATTTCATCGGCCGGAAGTTTGCCTTGTAGATATCGATCGGCTGGCCCCCGGCGCGGGCACTCGCCTCGCTGAGGCCGACCGTACCGATCTCCGGCGATGTGAACACGGCCGTCGGGATCATCGTGTGATCGACCTTGGCCGGCTTGTTGCCGAACACGGTGTCGGCGAACGCATGGCCCTCGCGAATGGCAATCGGGGTGAGGTTGACGCGGTCCGTCACATCGCCGACCGCATAGATGTGCGCAACGTTGGTCTTCGAAAACGCATCGACGCCAATCTGACCTTTGGTACCGGTGAGGACTCCAGCCTTCTCCAGGCCGAGCCCAGCCGTGTTCGGGCTCCGTCCGATCGCAAACATCACCTGATCGGTCTTGATGGAGGCGCCTGACTCGAGCGCCAGCTGGAGACCGGCCGGCTGCGTCTCGATCGCTGTCAGCACCGTACCCGTTATGACCTTGACGCCGTGCCGGGTGAGCGCTTCGGTCAAACCGTCACGCATGTCCTCGTCGAAGCCGCGCAGGATCTTCTCACCGCGATAGATCAGCGTCGTATCGACGCCGAGGCCGTGGAAGATGCTGGCAAACTCGACCGCGATATAGCCGCCGCCGCAAACCACGATGCTCTTGGGCAGCCGGTCGAGGTGAAATGCCTCGTTGGAGGTGATCGCGTGCTGCATTCCAGGCAGCGCGGGATCGAGGTTCACGGTGCCGCCGGTCGCGATCAGAATGTGCGCGGCGGTGACGACGCGATTTTCGCTGTCGAGGCGGATCTCGTGCGGGCCATCGAGGGTCGCGCGGGTCTTCAAAACTGTGACGCCCGCGCGTTCGAGGTTGGCTTTGTAGATGCTCTCCAGCCGGGCGATCTCGCGGTCCTTGTTGGCGATCAGCGTCCGCCAATCGAATACCGGCTTGCCGGGAAGCGTCCAGCCGAAGCCAGCCGCCTCCTCGAATTCACTTGCAAAGCGGGACGCGTAGACGAGCAGCTTCTTGGGCACGCAGCCGCGAATGACGCATGTACCACCGATGCGGTACTCCTCGGCAATGGCGACCTTCGCGCCGTGAGCGGCAGCGATCCGTGCCGCACGCACGCCGCCGGAGCCAGCACCGATGACGAACAGATCATAGTCGAAAGCGGCCATCAAAGATCGACGCCGCGCTTCTTGAGTTCCTGACGCGCCTCGGCCTCGACTTCCTTGCCGATGTTCTGACCCCAAGCCATGCCGAGCTGCATCGAGCGCTGCAGGATCTCCGGTTGCGTCGCGATCATCTTCTGGCCGATCGGCGTCTTGTAGAAGGTACCGATCTCGGTCAGCTCCTGCACCGTAAACTTCTCGGCATAGAGCGGCGCGACCATGGTCAGCACCTCTTCCTTGCGGGCGTTGAACTTCGTGGCCATCAAGTCCATCACCTCGTCGATCTCTTTGCCCTTGGCCGGCGCCTGTTGCTTGAACGCCTGCGCCATACCCTTGCTCATCGTGTTGATGGCAACCTCGAACTGCTTCATCGACCCCATGGCGACGAGAAGCTCTTTCGCGGCTGCCACCGCCGCCGGATCGGCGGGCGTTGGCGCCTTCTGCTGAGCTGCAGCCGATGCGGCAAGGCAAAGCGCAAATACCAAAGTTGCGGCTTTGATCGAGATACGGATCATGGGCGAACTCCTCTAATGACTGTCATTCTTCATAGTTGGCTTCGATAATCTCGACGCCTTGAGGTCCGGCGATGATCGCGGTATCGGCGAGGCCTAGAAACAGCCCGTGCTCGACGACGCCGGGGATAAGGCGCAACGCTTCGGCCAAGACATCGGGTTCAGGAATGCGCCCGAGATGCAGATCGAGAATGAGGTTGCCGCCGTCGGTCAGGAAAGGCTTGCCGCTGGCATCGAGGCGAACCACGATCTCACCGGTGCATCCAGCATCGGACGCCAGCATGCCGACCATCTTCGACGTTGCCAGGAAGCCGAACCGGACGATCTCGACCGGCAGCGGAAACCTGCCCAGCATCTCGACCTTTTTCGAGACGTCGGCGATGACGATCATGCGGTCGGAGGCGGTAGCGACGATCTTCTCCCGCAGCAGCGCGCCACCGCCGCCCTTGATCAGCCGCAGGCGATCGTCGATCTCGTCGGCGCCATCGATGACCAGGTCCAGAAACGGCTGCTCGTCGAGCGATGTCAGCCGGATGCCGTTGGCACGCGCCTGATCAGCCGTGGCCTCGGACGTCGGCACGCAAATAATGTCGAGGCCGGCGCGCACCTTCTGACCGAGCAGATCGACGAACTTGGCAGCCGTCGAACCAGTGCCCAGGCCCACTTTCATGCCCGGCTCCACGAACGCGATCGCGCGCGCTGCGGCCTGTAATTTGTAGTCCGGTGGCTGGGATTGGCGACCTGGCATTGGATCGGTGACTGGCCGGCTCATATCTGTTCCAGAGTTTGCGGCACACGCGCATACACGGCGTATCCGGTGGATTCCGGTGTCTTGTCTAGGCTGCGGGCACGATGGTGGCAAGCTTGCGGCCAAATTCAAACCTCTACGGTTTGTCGCACGTGTTGGATGAACCTGGGTAGTGTTGGTGGCCATCAGCGAACTCCTTCCAGCGACCCAATCGAGCGAACGGCTTGTCCTTAGTTTTTCAGACCCAGCGATCGCGCCCGAATGATCTCTTTATGTTCCATTTTTGTTCTTGTCAAACGCTGATTGTTTGAATACGTTCGTCTCGAAAGACAAACGGCGAACCTGGTTGTCAAACCGGCGTGACGGCGACACTCTAGCTTCGTAGCCTTGCCCTGACAAAAAACGACGAGGATCAAATTTCTCCATGAAGCTCACCGGCACGCGTCAGTTATCTGCTCAGCCGGCCACGGTGTGGGAAAAGCTCAACGACGTCGATGTACTGCGCCGTTGCATTCCCGGGTGCGAGAGCTTGGAAAAACTCGGCGACGACAAAATGAAGGCGGTCGCTAGCCTCAAAATCGGGCCGATGGCTGTGCGCTTTACGGGCGATGTCGAACTGTCGGACCTTGAGCCGCCGCGCAGCTACCGGATCAGCGGCAAGGGCTCGGGCGGCGCTGCTGGCATGGCGTCGGGCGGGGCAGCGGTCAAGCTCGAGCCATCGCAAGGCGGCACGCTGCTATCGTATGACGTCGATGCCAACGTCGGCGGCAAGATCGCCCAGCTCGGGCAACGTCTTATCGATGCGACCGCTGCTCAGCTGGCGGAAAATTTCTTCACGTCGTTCGCCGCCGAAGTTGAGGGGCCAGTTGCGGAAAACGAGGGTGCAAAGGCTTCACATTTGCCGGCGGTTCGGACAACTGCTCTGCCGACGGCCTTATGGTTGGGGTTATGTGCTTTGGCACTTGCCATCGGCATCTATCTGTTGGCACGTTGACGCCAACGCGCGGACGCAGAAGCCGCGCTGTGTTTTAGCCTATCAGTGAATGGAGGACGTCCAGTGCCGCACATCAGTATGGAAGTGAATGGCAAGCAAGTGACCGCAGACGTGGCGGCAAACACGTTGCTGGTAGACGTCTTGCGCACCAATCTGGCGCTGACTGGCACGCACGTTGGTTGCGACACCAGTCAGTGCGGCGCCTGCGTCGTGCACGTCAACGGCGCCTCTGTGAAGAGCTGTACGATGCTCGCGGTTCAGGCCAGTGGCGCCAAGGTCCTGACCATCGAAGGCCTGTCGCAGGGGACCAACATGCATCCCGTTCAGGCGGCCTTCAAGGAAGCGCACGGCCTGCAGTGCGGCTTCTGCACGCCGGGCATGGTGATGTCGGTGACGGATTTGCTATCGCGCAACGCCGATCCGAGCGAGACCGAAATTCGCAGCTGGTTGAAAGGCAATATCTGCCGCTGCACCGGTTACCACAACATCGTCAAAGCCGTGCAGATCGCCGCCAAGTCGATGGCCGTCAAGGTCGCCGCCGAATAGCCGCCCCGTTCGCTTGTGCTGGCACCACGTGTGCCGCCGAAATGGAGATCCAGATGACCGTCGTGGAAAATGGTATCGGCGCCGCCGTGAAGCGCCGCGAAGATTTTCGCTTCCTCAAGGGCCTCGGCCGCTACACCGACGACATGGTGATGCCGCGGCAGACCCACTGCGTGTTCGTGCGCTCGCCGGTCGCCCACGCCAAGCTCGGCAAGATTGACCTCACCGCCGCATTGAAGTCGCCCGGCGTCGTCGCGATCTATACCGCGGCCGACCTCGAAGCCGATAACGTCGGCGGCGTGCCGTGTGGTTGGCTCGTCACCGGCCGCGAGAACAAGCCAATGGTCGAGCCCAAACACTCGATCCTCGCGTCCGGCAAGGTGCGCCACGTCGGCGATCCGGTGGTCGCGGTGATCGCGGAATCGATCGAGCAGGCAAAGGATGCGGCCGAGAAAGTCGCGATCGACTATCAGGAACTGCCCGCAGTGGTGGATATGGTCAAAGCCCTCAAGGGCGGCGGTGTACCTGTGCACGACGAAGCGGCCAACAACATGTGCTTCGACTGGGAACTCGGCGACAAAGCTGCCACCGATGCCGCATTCGCCAAGGCCGCGCACATTTGCAAAATCGATCTGATCAACCAGCGTCTCGTCGCCAACGCGATGGAGCCGCGCGCCGCGATCGGTTCGTACGACATCGCGACCGACGAGCATTTGTTGGTGACGACCAGCCAGAACCCGCATGTCATCCGTTTGCTAATGGGCGCGTTTGTGCTCAACATCCCGGAGCACAAGTTGCGCGTGTTGTCGCCCGATGTCGGCGGCGGTTTCGGCTCCAAGATTTTCCACTACGCCGAGGAAGCGTTCGTCACCTGGGCCTCGAAGAAGATCAACCGGCCGATCAAGTGGGTGGCCGAACGATCCGAGAGTTTCGTCTCCGATGCGCACGGCCGCGATCACGTTACGCATGCCGAAATGGCATTCGACAAGGACGGTAAGGCGCTCGGCCTCAAGGTCGACACGCTCGCCAACATGGGCGCCTATCTCTCCACCTTCGCGCCCAGTGTGCCGACGTGGCTGCACGGCACGTTGCTCGCCGGCCAGTATACGACCCCGGCAATTTACGTGAACGTGAAGGCGATGTTTACCAACACCGTGCCGGTCGATGCCTATCGTGGCGCCGGCCGTCCCGAGGCGACGTTCGTCGTCGAGCGGTTGATGTCGAAGGCAGCAGCCGAACTCGGCATGGATCAGACCGAACTGCGCCGCAAGAACTTCATCCGCACATTCCCGTATCAGACGCCGGTCGCCGTCGTCTACGACATCGGCGATTACGATGCGTCGATGGATAAAGCGATCGAGCTTGCCGGCTACAAAGGCTTCGAGGCGCGGCGCGCTGCAGCAAAGGCCAAAGGCAAGTTGCGCGGCATCGGCGTCGCCAGTTACATCGAAGCATGCGGCATCGCACCATCGAGCCTGGTGGGTGCGCTCGGTGCGCGCGCCGGCCTGTATGAAGCGGCGACCGTCCGCGTGAACCCGACCGGCTCGGTGTCGATCCTCACCGGCTCGCACAGTCACGGCCAGGGCCACGACACCACGTTCGCGCAGGTCGTCGCCGACAAGCTCGGCATCGGCATCGAGAGCGTCGACATCATCCACGGCGACACCGCCCGGGTGCCATTCGGCATGGGCACGTATGGTTCGCGCTCGCTTGCGGTCGGCGGCACGGCCATTGTCAACGCGCTGCAAAAGGTGATCGACAAGGGGCGCAAGATCGCAGCCCACTTGCTCGAAGCATCCGAGGCCGACGTCGTATTCGAAAACGGCGCCTTCCAGGTCAAGGGCACCGACAAGAAGAAGACGTTCGGCGAGATCGCGCTTACCGCCTACGTGCCGCACAAGTATCCGATCGACCACATCGAGCCGGGCTTGGAAGAAACCGCGTTCTACGATCCGAAGAATTTCACGTTCCCGGCCGGCACCTACATTTGCGAGATCGAGATCGACCCGGCCACCGGCCAGACCGAGATCATCAAATTTACCGCCGCGGATGACTTCGGCAACATCGTCAACCCGATGATCGTCGAGGGGCAGGTGCACGGCGGGCTGGTGCAGGGCATCGGGCAAGCGTTGTTGGAGAACGCGGTCTACGACAGCGCCGGCCAGCTGAAGTCCGGCTCGTACATGGACTACACCATGCCGCGCGCCGACGACCTGCCGAGCTTTACGGTGGAAACCTCCAAGGGGACGCCCTGCACGCACAACCCGCTGGGCGTGAAG
>JANOOW010000498.1:0-8102 GCA_031421555.1 Hyphomicrobiaceae bacterium
GGCATCGTCTACATCGACGAAGTCGACAAGATCAGCCGCAAGTCCGACAATCCATCGATCACCCGCGACGTTTCGGGTGAAGGTGTGCAGCAGGCCTTGCTGAAGATCATGGAAGGCACGGTCGCAAGCGTTCCACCGCAAGGTGGCCGTAAGCATCCACAGCAAGAGTTCCTGCAGGTCGATACGACCAACATTCTGTTCATCTGCGGCGGTGCGTTTGCCGGCCTGGAAAAAATCATCTCGCGCCGCGGCAAGGGCACGTCCATCGGTTTCGGCGCAGCCGTGATCGGGCCTGACGAGCGCCGTACTGGCGAAATCCTGCGGCAGGTCGAGCCGGAAGATCTGCTGAAATTTGGCTTGATCCCGGAATTCATCGGGCGCCTGCCCGTGATCGCGACGCTTGAAGATCTATCTGAAGATGCGTTGATGCAGATCCTGAGCGAACCGAAAAACGCGCTGGTCAAGCAGTATCAGCGTCTGTTCGAGATGGAAGACGTCAAGCTGACGATCACGCAAGACGCGCTGAAGTCGATCTCCCGCCGGGCCATCGATCGCAAGACTGGCGCACGCGGACTGCGTTCGATCATGGAAGGCATTTTGCTCGAAACCATGTTTGATCTGCCGAGCCTCAAAGGTGTCGAGGAGGTCGTGATCGGTCCAGAAGTCGTCGATGGCGGTGCAAAACCGCTGCGCATCTACTCTGATCGCGCGGAGGAGAAGGGTTCGACGGCCTGATATGCCACAGTCATGCGATTGTTGCAGAAACGGTCAAACTCTTGTGGTGGGCTACCCGAAGCTTGGAGACCGCCACAATCGTACCCACATAATATATCGCGGGAACCCGCAACCGGACGAGCGTGGCGAGCGGCCGGAATTCGTTAGAGCATTCGATCGCTCCAGCCATCATTGTGTCTGTATGACCACCGAATGGCATTTCCTAAGCTAGGTGCCAAAAGGCGAAGTCGATCAGCCGATGGATAGGGTCAACAGGTCACCCGAGAGGCAGTCCTCAACGGTGCCCGGAACGTGAGAGAACCCATGAGCGACGAAAAAGAAATCAAGACCAAGACGACGGCCGGCAAGGAGCTGTATCCAGTGCTGCCGCTGCGCGACATCGTGGTCTTTCCCTATATGATCGTGCCTCTGTTCGTCGGTCGCGAGAAGTCGATCGCCGCGCTCGAAGAAGTGATGCGGGCCGAGAAGCACATCCTGCTCGTGGCGCAACGCAACGCTGGCGATGACGATCCCAAGACCGATGCGATTTATCAGGTCGGCACGCTGGCCTCGGTGCTGCAACTGCTGAAGCTACCGGACGGCACCGTGAAGGTTCTGGTTGAGGGCAGTGCACGGGCGAAGATCGTGCGTTACGTCGACAACCCGAACTACTTTGAAGCAGAAGTCGAGCGCGTCGCCGAGACGGTCGGTTCGAAGGAAGAGATCGAGGCGCTGTCACGCTCGACGCTTGGCCAGTTCGAGAACTACGTAAAGCTCAACAAGAAGATCTCGCCTGAAGTGCTCGGCAACATTAGTCAGATTGAGGACTACTCGAAGCTCGCCGACACCATCGCCTCGCACCTGGCTGTCAAGATTTCGGACAAGCAGGACGTGCTCGAAACCACGACGATCTCGGCCCGGCTAGAGCGTGTATACACGCTGATGGAAAGCGAGATTTCGGTCCTCCAGGTCGAGAAGAAGATCCGTACCCGCGTCAAGCGGCAAATGGAGAAGACGCAGCGCGAGTACTACCTCAACGAACAGATGAAGGCGATCCAGAAGGAGCTCGGGGATACCGACGAGCGCGACGATATCGCCGAGTTCGAAGAGAAGATCGAGAACACCAAACTTTCGAAGGAAGCCAAGGACAAAGCGCTCGCCGAGCTGAAGAAGCTTCGGCAGATGAGCCCGATGTCGGCCGAGGCGACGGTGGTGCGTAACTATCTCGACAGGCTGTTGTCGATCCCGTGGGGTGTCCGCGGCAAGGTCAAGAAGGATCTGACCGAAGCGCAGACCGTGCTCGACAAGGAGCACTACGGTTTGGAAAAGGTGAAGGAGCGGATCGTCGAATATCTCGCCGTCCAGAACCGCACCAACAAGTTGAAGGGCCCGATCCTATGTCTCGTCGGTCCTCCCGGCGTCGGCAAAACGTCGCTTGGCAAGTCGATCGCGAATGCGACGGGACGCGAGTTCGTACGCATGAGCCTTGGCGGCGTGCGTGACGAAGCCGAGATCCGCGGCCATCGCCGGACCTATATCGGTTCGATGCCCGGCAAGGTTATCCAGTCGATGAAAAAGGCGAAGCGCACCAATCCGCTCTTCCTGCTCGATGAGATCGACAAGATGGGCCAGGACTTCCGTGGCGATCCTGCGGCGGCTTTGCTCGAGGTGCTCGATCCGGAACAGAACTCGTCGTTCAACGATCACTACCTCGAAGTCGACTACGACCTTTCGAACGTGATGTTCGTCACGACGGCCAATACTCTGAATATCCCGCCGGCCTTGATGGACCGCATGGAGATCATTCGGCTCGCGGGCTACACCGAGGACGAGAAGGTCGAGATTGCAAAACGCCATCTGCTCAGCGAATTACAGCTCAACCATGGGCTAGAGCCAGGTGAGTGGGAGGTCGACGATAGCGCGCTGCGGGAGATCATCCGGCGCTACACGCGTGAGGCTGGCGTGCGTTCGCTCGAACGCGAAATCGCCAAGCTTGCGCGCAAGGCGGTAAAGGAAATCCTGATCACGGGAACGAAGTCGGTCAAGTTCACCGCCGGGAACCTGCACGAGTATCTTGGTGTTCCAAAGCACCGGTACGGTGAAGCTGAACTTGAAGACGCCATTGGAATTGTGACAGGTCTCGCCTGGACGGAAGTTGGCGGCGAGATCCTGACGATCGAAGGTGTGATGATGCCAGGCAAGGGCAAGATGTCGGTTACCGGCAACTTGCGCGATGTGATGAAAGAATCGATCCAGGCGGCGCAGGCCTACGTCCGCTCGCGCTCGGTGGACTTTGGCATCCATCCCTCGATGTTCGAGAAAAAGGATATCCACGTGCACGTGCCGGAAGGTGCGACGCCGAAGGATGGTCCGTCCGCCGGTATTGGCATGGCGACCGCGATCATCTCGGTGCTGACTGGCATCCCTGTTCGCAAGGAAGTCGCCATGACTGGTGAGATCACCTTGCGTGGCCGGGTGCTGCCGATTGGCGGGTTGAAGGAGAAGTTGCTGGCAGCTCTGCGCGCTGGCATCAAGAAGGTCATCATCCCGGAAGAGAACGTGAAGGATCTTGCTGATATCCCAGCTGAGGTGCTGGCGAAGATGGAGATCATTCCGGCATCGAAACTGGATGATGTCTTGAAGATTGCGCTCGTCAGGATGCCTGATCCGATCGCGTGGGATGTTGAGCCTGTGCCCGCGGTCAAGCCACCCGAAGCGGTCGTCGACGATGGCAAGGGCGGCGTCCGGGTGACTGCTCACTGAGCAATCAGCGGCTTATGTGATTTCGCCGCTCGCAGGATCGAGCGACTTTATAGACCCCCGGCCGAACGCTGGGGGTCTTCGTTTTGCACAGGATGGCTACGAATTCGTGTTTCTCCCCGTGTTTTCGGGCGTTTTTGACCGTTTTCCCACTTGACGAAGGTAGCCCGAACGCGTTGTTTGCGGGCTCTGCTGCACGTTACGCGGTGGGATTGTCCGGCGCGGGGTTTTGGCCAGCAGCAGTGGCTGCGTCAGGGACCGGACCCCAAGGCTTTCAATCTCTGTCATCACAATAACAACAAGGATGAAGAAAATGAGCAAGAAAGATGCGATCGACGCGGTCGCTGAGCAAGCCGAGCTCACCAAGGAGAAGGCGGGCATCGCGCTCGACGCACTTATTACCTACAT
Source organism: Hyphomicrobiaceae bacterium (assembly GCA_031421555.1). Classification (GTDB taxonomy): domain Bacteria; phylum Pseudomonadota; class Alphaproteobacteria; order Rhizobiales; family Hyphomicrobiaceae; genus JAKFWF01. The sequence goes on from JANOOW010000498.1 coordinate 3,883, forward strand.
CGAGAAGACCCTGAAGAAGGGCGACGAAGTTTCGCTTCCTCCTCTCGGCAAGTTCAAGATCACCAAGCGCAAGGCGCGTCTCGGCCGTAACCCTTCGACCGGCGCTGAGATCAAAATCCCAGCTTCGAATGTTCCAAAGTTCCAGCCCTCCAAGACATTGAAGGACACGGTCAACAAGCGTTGATCACAGCCGCAACGCGGCTTCGTTTTCGAAGATTTGATCGACGGCGCTCCTCGCGAGCGCCGTTTTTTATTTCGAACGGCCTTTGAAGTTTCTTCGACATAGCCTGTGCAACCTGGGCATAACCAGCGGCAGGCCCAAGGTCCGCCGCAAGCCGCACCTCGAATCACCGTACCTCAGTTGCAGCAGCGTGATCACAAGACGGAGGACGCCATGGCCGCAGTCGCAACGAAACTGCGTGCGAAGGATAGCGAAGCGGTGGCTGCGCTGACGGCCGCTTTCCTTGGCGTCAACACGTCGGCCAAAGGCATGACCTGGCGCGAGCGTCTGAAGCCCGCCGATCTCAATGTCGCGGCAACGATCAGCCAGCGTCACGGTCTGCCGGACTTGCTCGGCCGCATGCTGGCAGCCCGCGGCGTTACTCTCGATGGCGTGCCGGTGTTTCTCGATCCGACCATCCGCGCGCTGATGCCCGATCCCAATTCGCTGCGCGATATGGATGTTGCGGCGGGCCGCCTGGCCGATGCGATCGTCAAGGGCGAGAAGATCGCGGTGTTCGGCGATTACGACGTCGATGGTGCATCGTCATCGGCGCTGATGCAGCGTTTCCTCGATCACCACGGCGTGCAGAGCCGCATCTATATTCCCGATCGCATCTTTGAAGGCTATGGGCCGAACGCCGCCGCAATCGAGCTCCTGATCAACGAGGGCGCGAACCTCATCGTGACGGTCGACTGCGGCACCACCAGCTTCGAGCCGCTCGCCGTTGCCGCCAGATTGAAGACCGACGTTCTCGTGATCGACCATCACCAGGCCGATGCCGAGCTGCCGAATGTGAAGGCTGTCGTCAATCCGAACCGGCAGGATGATCTGTCAGGCCTGGGTCACCTGTGCGCGGCAGGCGTCGTGTTCCTCCTGCTCGTCGCAACGACGCGTGAATTGCGCGGCCGGGGCATCTACGGCGAAGCACTGAAAGAGCCGAACCTCCTCGAACTGCTCGACATCGTGGCGCTGGCGACGGTCGCCGACGTGGTGCCCTTGATCGGCCTCAACCGCGCGTATGTGACCAAAGGCCTGGCCGTGATGCACCAGCGGCACAACGCCGGCTTGCGCGCATTGTTCGATGTCGCCGGCCTGAACTCGGCGCCAAATCCCTACGCTTTGGGCTTCGTATTGGGTCCGCGCATCAATGCTGGCGGCCGCATCGGCGACGCGGCCTTGGGTGCACGCTTGCTCGCAACGGAGGACGATACCGAAGCCGCGAAGATCGCAGCGGTTTTGGATAGGCTGAACGGCGAGCGCAAGGCGATCGAAGTGCAGATGCTGGAGCAGGCGGTGGCCGACGCCGATCGTCTGGTCGAGGCGACGCCCGAGCTGCCAATGCTGATCACGGGTTCGGAAGCTTGGCACAAGGGGGTCGTCGGGCTGGTCGCAAGCCGCCTCGTCGAACGCTTCCGTAGACCGGCTTGCGCGATCGCCTGGGAGAGCAAGGGCGAGGGTACTGGTTCGCTGCGGTCTATCGCCGGGGTCGATATTGGCGGTGCCGTGCGCGCCGCCGTCGCGGCCGGTCTGCTCGTCAAAGGCGGTGGTCACGCGATGGCGGCCGGCATCACGGTCAAGCGGGAGAAACTGGATGCCCTCAACGCGTTCTTCGCCGAGCGCCTGCGCGATACCTCGGCCAAGGCACGCGGGCAATCCGGCCTCGAGATCGACGGTGCGCTGACGCCGGCTGCCGTCAACGACGCGCTGCTGACCTTGATCGAGCGCGTCGGACCCTACGGCCAAGGCAATCCGAACCCGCGCTTTGCGTTTCCAGCCCATCGCGTCAAATTCGCCAAGGTCGTCGGCGCGTCGCATATCCGCTGCGTGCTGGAAGCTGGTGACGGCTCGAGGCTCGATGCGGTAGCGTTCCGGGCGGCGGGCCAGCCACTCGGCGACCTGCTGATGGCACCTGGCGGTTTGCCCTTGCATATCGCCGGAACGCTCAAGCGCGATACCTGGGGTGGCCGGCAAAAGATCGAGTTGACGATCGAGGATGCCGCCGATCCCAGGCGTCAATAATGGGGACTTGACCGCGATGAACTTCGATCTGACCGGCGATCAACGGAGCTTGCGCGATGCTGCTCGCACCTTTGCGCGCAACGAAATGACCCAAGTTGCGCGCACGTGTGAGAAGGAAAATCAGCCGCCGTCGCGTGCGGTGAAGAAGCGGCTCGCCGCAATGGGCTTCCTGGGCATCAACATGCCGGCGCAGTACGGCGGCATGGGCCTGGGCAACCTGGAAGCGCTCCTGGTGCTGGAGGAGTTCGCCAAGGTCCACCCGGCCGTTGCGTTCCCGATCTTCGAGAGCGCGGTCGGACCAATCAAGGCGGTCGAGCGGTTCGGGACCGAAAGTCTCAAGGCCCAGCTGCTGCCGAAGGTCGTCAGTGGCGATACCGTCGTCGCCGTCGCCATGTCGGAGCCGGACGCGGGCACGGCACTCACTGACCTGACGACCACCGCTAAGGTCGAGAGCGGGCGCATCGTCATCAATGGCACGAAACGCTGGTGCACCGGCGCTGGGACCGCAGACGGCTACGTCGTGTACTGCCGGATCGGCGAGACCAAGGGCGCCAAGGGCGTCGGCGCGGTCTATGTACCGGCCGGAGTCAAAGGGCTTTCGTTCGGCGCGCGTGAGGAGCTGATGGGCTTTCGCGGCACCACCACCGCCGACATCTTCTTTGAGGGTGTCGAGGTGCCGGAAGATCACTTGATCGTGCCGGCGGGCGGCTTCCCGAAGCTCATGGAAGCGTTCGACCTCGAGCGCTGCGGCAATGCCACGATGTGCCTCGGTCTCGCTGCCGGTGCGCTTGAAGATGCGCTCGCCTACGTGCAGGAGCGCCAGCAGTTTGGTAAGCCGCTGGCCGACTTCCAGGCGGTGCAGATCACGCTCGCCGGGATGGCGATGAAGGTCGAGGCCTCGCGCCTGCTGATCCACCGCGCCGTGACCCAGGCAAGCCACGGCTTCCCCTCCGTTGCCGACAGCTCGATCGCCAAGTGCTTCGCCAACGAGATGGTACGCGAGGTCACCGGCGCGGCACTGCAATTGATGGGCGGTTATGGCTACTCGAAAGCGTTCCCAGCCGAGCAGAGGTTGCGCGACGCCTGGGGTTGGGGGATCGCTGGCGGCACGATCGATATCCAGAAGATCAACATCGCCAGCGCACTCGTCGGCCGCCGTTTCGATCAGCGGCGGTAAGTGCCTGCGCTCGACAAGGCCGGGGTTGCGCGCCAACATGCGGTTTCTCCACGTCGCGCATGCAGAGGAATGACGTTTCATGGCTGGTAATTTGTCGTTCGCGTCATTGAAAGAAGCGGTCGAGGTCGGCGAGATCGACACCGTCGTGGTCGCCTTCGCCGATATGCAGGGCCGTTTGATCGGCAAGCGCTTCCAGGCTGAATTCTTCGTCGGCGGCGCGCACGAGGAGACGCACGCCTGCGACTACCTGCTGGCTAACGACATCGATATGGAGCCGGTGCCGGGTTACGCTGCCGCCAGCTGGACGAAAGGTTACGGCGATTTCGTCATGAAGCCCGACATGTCGACTTTGACGCGCACGCCGTGGATCGAAGGCACCGCGCTCGTGCTTTGCGATGTTCTCGACCACCATCATCACGATGTACCGCACTCGCCCCGGCAAATTCTCAAGCGCCAGGTGGAGCGCGTCGCCAAGCGCAACATGCGCGCCTATCTCGCCTCGGAGCTCGAGTTCTATCTGTTCGACGAAACGTTCGAGAGTGCTGCAGAGAAGCGCTATCACGCGCTCAAGACGAGCGGCAGCTACATCCAGGACTACAACATCCTGCAGACCACGAAGGAGGAGGGCGTCATGCGCGCCATCCGTAAGGGGCTGCAGGGTGCGGGCATCCCGGTCGAGAATTCCAAGGGCGAGTGGGGGCCGGGCCAGGAGGAAATCAACGTCCGCTTTTCCGACGCGCTGGAGATGGCCGACCGGCACGTGATCATGAAAAACGGCATCAAGGAGATCGCCTGGGCGCA
>JANOOW010000499.1:0-4661 GCA_031421555.1 Hyphomicrobiaceae bacterium
ATGACCAAACTGCGCCGACTGAGCCTTTCAGAGTTCACGATCTAGGATGTCCACGAAGAATCGTCGCGCGGAAGCTTTTTGTCAGGGTCGATAACCACGACTTGGTAAGGGGGATCGCCGCTCCAGTTCCAAAGTACCAAGTTCTTTGCATCCGCCGCCGCGCCAGGACTAAAGCTCGGAACTACCACACCAGAAGCGCCCGCTGATTGCAGTTTTTCGACCAACAACCAACTGGGCACCGGTTTTCCTCTCTCGGATAGAAGCTCCCAGGCGCAAGCGAGATCGACGGCCGTGGCGCCGAGGCTTTGCAGAACCTTTGTGGCCGTCAGATCCGCAAGATCGTCACAGTCCACCGCGTATGAAACAAGGGTGAGAGGGGCCATAAAGCGGAACGGGAACCCTTGATTGGCCTCAATCACAGCTGTGGCAAAATCTAGTGCTAAGTAAAGCGCCGGAACGCCTTGCGGATTGAACCGCCCACCGTGGAGTCGTGCGCCCTCCCCAGAAAGAGGTGTCCAAGACCATCGTGGATCATGGGCGCGGTAAGCAGTACCGGCAAACCTCACGCGAAGCTTCCTGCCGCAAGACCGTCAAGATAGCGGCGCACAACAACTGCCTGGTCGGTCTTTACGAGGGCTTCGGCTGTCTGATCGCCAAGTGCTGGAATGCCTTGCCCACGATACCATCCGAGGGCCTGTGGCATGCCTCCGGTCCACCGCTCTACCCGCGTCAGGATTTCGAGCATCTCACGTAGGCGTTGTTGGGTCTTTGGTGCTGCAGCTCGAGAAAAACGCTGCAGGGTATCGTCAGCGAAGCCGAGCGTTTCAGCAAGCGATGCCTTTGTCATCCCGAAAAACTCGGTGACACGATCGACGTCTACCAGTCCATCGCCCGACAGATACCGGTTTCCGGTCAACAACCCGGCATTTGCAGGCGAGCTTGTCTTTGGTCGCTTCGCAACGCTGATAGTTGCTTTGGTTTTTCCCTTCAGTGCCTTGGAGGAGAGTTCGACACTTGACAACTTTGCTACGCGCAACTTGCGGGGTTCCTTCACACGGCTTTTGCCGATGCGGTTGCCAGTCACCTTGCTCTTTGACATAAAACGCTCATTTGTCGGGTAAGTCCGACATAATAGCTGGCTAAACGCAGGAAGTCCAGCGGATGTATAAATTTCTCCTCTTTTCCCATCCCCACCGGCGCGCTTGCGCGGCCTCGCACAGGTGTTCGGTCGCCAACGTCTTCACCTTTAACGCTCGACCATTACGCTTTCTTCTTTACCACCACCCCAAAGTTATCCCCGCCTCCCGCGCCTATGTTATTCTACCCATGTTCCGCTTCACGAGGGCGCGCTTCGAAGGCGTTCTGAGTGTGGAAGCGGGGCGGACGGTCCGGGAATTAATCCAGTGACGTACTGGAATTCTGGGAGGGCAGCGCGACCCCGTAGTGAGACCGGGGAGCCAGAAGATTGCCACGTTGGCGATCTCGAAAACCTCACCAGCGCGTCGGTGCCCCAGGAAAATCCGTTCGAGCGGGGTGGCTCTGAGCCACTTATTATTACTGCGGAAGACCGCCGTGGGTCACGGCTACCCCGCTCTCCCTCGGTTCCGCCGGGGTGCCAAGAAGCAAAGATCACGATAACATCGTGTGCCACAAAAGGAGTAGATACAAGTAATCAAACGACTGACCGGCGACGGCAAACTCCGAGGCTCATTGTTGGCAGCCTAAGATTAGCGTGCCCCGCTTCCGGCCGATACGCTTTGCGCTCGCGGGCTTGCGTGGTTGGATGGAGGCGACTAATTCGAAGGCAAGAGTTCTAGGCGAGCTCAGAAAAACATGAAGGAAACTCCCATGCGTGTTCTGATTATCGGTGGCGCCGGAATGGTTGGCCGCAAGCTGGCCGAGCGTCTCGCGAAAGACGGCCGGCTGGGCAACACGCAAGTCTCGCATCTGACCTTGCAAGATGTCGTCGCAGCCGATAAACCGGCTGGCGCGACGTTTCCCGTCGAGATCGTCACTGGCGATCTGTCAGACCCGGCAACTGCGCCGATGCTCATCGCTTCAAAGCCCGACGCGATTTTTCACTTGGCCGCGATCGTATCGGGCGAAGCCGAAGTCGAGTTCGACAAAGGCTACCGCATCAATATGGACGGCACGCGCTATCTGCTCGAAGCCGTTCGCCATGCCGGCAACAAACCACGATTGGTCTTTACCAGCTCCATCGCCGTGTTCGGTTCACCGTTCCCTGAAAAGATCGGGGACGAGTTCTTCACTACGCCGTTGACGTCATACGGCACACAAAAAGCTATCGGTGAATTGCTGTTGGCTGATTACACCCGCAAGGGTTTCCTGGAAGGCGTCGGGATACGTCTGCCCACGATTTGCGTACGCCCGGGCAAGCCCAATAAGGCCGCATCTGGCTTCTTCTCCAACATTATCCGCGAGCCGCTGGCCGGCCATGAAGCCAACCTGCCGGTCCCGGAAGATGTCCGTCACTGGCACGCCAGCCCGCGGTCGGCCGTCGGCTTCTTGATCCATGCGGCCACCATGGATACCGCCAAGATCGGTCCGCGCCGCAACCTCTCCATGCCGGGCCTATCGGTGACGGTGGCGGAGCAGATCGCCGCGCTCCGCAAGGTGGCCGGCGAAAAAGTGGTCGCCCGCATCACCCGCGTGCCAGACCCGGCGATTGTCAAAATCGTCGATGGCTGGCCGCGGAACTTCGAGACGAAGCGTGCTGAAAGCCTTGGTTTCAAAGCGGAAAGTTCGTTCGAAGAGATCGTGCGTATTCATATCGACGACGAGTTGGGAGGCAAAATCGCCTGATCTTTGCTGAACTCGATACTAAAGTTTATCGAACACAAAACAATCGATCTGCTAGCGCTGATCTTAATGTTTCGCTAACCTTATAAAACTTATGAGGATATGACTTACGCGCGTACTCACTCTCTTTAAGCTGAAGATGTTGCCCAAAAATGCCTCATAGTTGGTGGAGCTTGGCGATGACGGAGGATGGCCCGATACGCTGCGAGCGTCCATGCCATCAGAAGCTGGCGTTCAGCTGAGGTTCATGCAGAAAGTCACAATTTCGAAATCTCTCCGACAGCTGCGCTTCCCTCTCGACCAAACAAGGTTCCCCGTGCATTCGCGCACATCGACATCGAGGCCTTAAATGACGAATGCCACTTCCTCGGTCCAGCCTGTAACGCGGGATGTTCGTCCCGTCGTTAAGGACACGGACCCCGTCCGGGCTAGCAACAATCTAGTACGCATGATGCGTTCATCCCGCAAACAACCCATCAATACCAATGGTGCCGTAGCAAAAGCCCTCGTCGAGGAACCGATATTCCGCGATGTCGCCCACACGATTGTACCGATGGAATTCGACGGTCAAGTTCTGACCATGGAAGCGCACGCCTACGAGGACGACAGTGCGTCCTATCAAGCCATGGCGCTGGTCTATCGCAAGCCTGGAACGCAGCAAGGCGCGCCGTTCGTGCGCGTGCACAGCGGATGCGTCACTGGCGATATCTTCCACTCGCTTCGATGCGATTGTTACCAACAGCTGCAGAAGGCGATCAAGACCGTCGTCGATAGTCAGAATGGCATTATACTGTACTTCCCTTATCACGAGGGACGCGGCATCGGCCTCGTGGCCAAGCTGAAGGCGTATGCCGAGCAGGATCGCGGATTGGATACGGTCGATGCGAACCTGGCGATCGGTGAACCGGTAGACGCGCGCGATTATGAACTCGCGGCAAAGATCCTGCGTGATCTGGAGGCAACCGACATCCGATTGCTGACCAACAATCCGTTGAAGGTCGATGCCATGAAGGCTTACGGCATCAATGTCGTCGAGCAGGTTCCTCACGTCATCGAAGCGCAGGAGCACAACGAGCGCTACTTGAACACCAAGCGCGAGCGCATGGCGCATAAGATCTGAAGTTTTTTTGAAGTGAGCAATTGACGAAGCCCTGCTGAACACTCAGCAGGGCTTTTTCAGGTTTAGGACTTGAACGACTTGTCCCACCACTCCTTCATGCCGGCATCGTTCTTCGCCAGGAAGGCGTAGTCGATATCCTTGAGGCGCTTAACCTCGTCCGCTGAAAAGCCGATGCGCTTCTTGAGGTCATCTGCTACACTGACATTCAAAACGGTCGGGTTATATGCCATGTCGATCGCAAAGTTTTCCTGGGCTTTCGCTTCCAGCATTGCATCCATGTAGGCATAGGCACCGTCTTTGTTCGGTGCGTTCTTCGGAATGGCGAAGCCAGACACATAAGCCATGATGCCCTCTGACGGCGCGATGTTCTCCACCGTGATGCCGGCGTTCTGCCACTGCACGCAGCGCGCCTTCCACATCAGTCCGATGCCGATTTCCTCGGATTTCAGTCCCTGCGCGAACGCCTCGTTGGTGGGATAAAGCCGGGCGCCGCCCTTCTTGGCCGCCATCAGCAGTTCCTTGCCTTTCTCCAGTTCCGCCATCGAACCCGTCGCGGCGAGCGCCGCGGCAAGCATCACGAACTGGTACTGGATATCGATGAAGCCGAGCTTGTTGCCGTACTTCGGATCGAAGCCGTCTTTGTAACTCGTGGGAGCCGGCGTAATGAGCTTTGGATTATAAACGACGACCTTGCCGGAATAGATGTGCCCAATGCCGTAGG
>JANOOW010000500.1:0-1746 GCA_031421555.1 Hyphomicrobiaceae bacterium
CGACGCCGGGGTTCGTGTCGTCGGCCGGGTCGACGACGTGCCCGGAAGCTGGCAGCCCGGAGAGCGCGTCGCAGTCATCGCCAAGCGCACAGGCTACGATGTTTTCGGAAAGGCCCCATCATGAGCGATATCGTTTGCGAGAAATTCGGCGGCGTCTGGCTGATCAGAATCGATCGCGCCGCCAAGATGAACTCGCTCGATTTCGCGGCGCATGAAGAACTGGTCGAGGTGTGGCGCGAATTCGACCGCGACGATACTGCCCGCGTCGGCGTTATCACCGGGGCTGGCGACAAGGCGTTTTGCGCCGGCGCCGACCTCAAGACCTACACCATGTCGTTTGCGACGCTGCCACCGCACGAATTCCGCCAGAAATGGGTCGATGGCGTTGGGCTCGGCGGCATCACGCGCGGCATGGAACTGGACAAACCGCTGATCGCGGCCGTGAACGGCTTCGCCATCTCCGGCGGCCTCGAGATCGCACTTGCTTGCGACCTGCGCTTCTGTTCGGCGAACGCCGAGTTCGCGCTGCAGGATTCGAAGTGGGGCTTCCACGCCTGCGATGGCGGATTGGTCCGTCTGCCGATGATCGTTGGCCACGGCAATGCGATGGAAATGATCCTGTCGGGCGAGCGGATCGATGCCGCCCACGCGCACCGAATCGGTCTCGTCAACCGGGTATGGCCGCAGCCCGACCTGCTGCCGAAGGCGCTCGATTATGCGCAGATGCTCGCCAAGCGGGCGCCGCTCGCGCATCGCTTCGCCAAGGCGACGATGCGGCGGATGGTCGGCATGCCACTCGCGGAGGCGCTGAAGACCGAGGTACGCTCGTTTTACGATCTCGGCCGCTCGGAGGATCTCGAGGAAGGCACACGGTCGTTCGCTGAGCGGCGCGACGCGAATTTCAAGGCCAAGTGACACTGGCCGGCGAACAACAACACCAGAACAATCAGACAACCCGGGAGGACTAGGCAGATGCAGAAGTTCAAGACAGTCATGGCATCGATAGCAGCTTCGATAGCGGCCGCCGGCGCCACATCGGCGGCCGATGTCAAGGTCGGCGTCGTGATGGGCCTCTCTGGTCCACCGGCCATCGTCGACTTTGGCGAAAGCTACCTGCAGGGCATGAAGCTCGCGCTGAAGGACTACACCGCCGCCGGCGGCAAGCACAAAATCGAGTTCGTGATCTACGACGACGAGGCCAATCCACAAAAGGCCGTGTCGCTGGTTCAGCGGTTGATTCAGGCCGACAAAGTGCCGGTGATCATCGGCACGGTGTCGAGCGGCAACGTTCTGGCCTTCGCGCCGATCATCCAGAAGGCCGGTGTGCCGCTGGTGGCCGGCCCCGCGATCGCGTCCAACATCACCACCCAGTTCATCGACGAAAAGCCACGCTTCATCTTCCGTTGTTCAATGGTCGAGAAGTTTCAGATCGAGGGTATGCTCGACTGGGGCGTTAAGACGTTCAAGAAGATCGGCCTCGTTCATTCGACGACCGGTTATGGCAACTTTGCCGCGACGGAAATTGCCGAAGGCCTAAAGACCCGCAATGCGACGCTCGTCGCCACCGAGGCCGTCGCGCCTAACGTCTCCGACCTGACGCCACAGATGTTGAAGATGAAGGAGGCCGGCGCCGAACTCGTTCTCAATTTTCATGAATCCTTCGAACTTGCCTTCCGGCCGATGTCGAAAATCGACTACAAGCCTGTGATCGCCGGCAATTGGGGGCTGTCATCCCTGAAGGTTCGC
>JANOOW010000501.1:0-2396 GCA_031421555.1 Hyphomicrobiaceae bacterium
CCTGAGCGTCATATCCCGGTCGCCGTCTCAGGTGCAGCCTGTTCTCGATAGCATCGTGCGAACTGCGGCTCGACTGTGCCGGGCCGACCACGCAACCGTCTGGCTACTCGACGGAGGACGCTACCATCACGCGGCGAGCGACCGCGTCGATGGCGAGCTGATCGAGCACCTGAAGCGCAATCCAATCTCGCCAACACGCGGTTCGATTGTTGGGCGAACCTCGCTTGAACGGCGTACCGTGCACCTCTCCGATACATTAGCTGATCCCGAATATGATGCGCGCGAAACGCAGCGACTAGGCAACCTCCGCACCCTGCTGGGTGTCCCGCTGTTGCGCAACGGCGAGGTCATCGGTGTCATCGCCACGGTGAGAACCGAGGTCAAGCCGTTCACGGAGCGCCAAATTGACCTCGTTGCGACCTTTGCCGACCAGGCCGTGATCGCGATCGAGAACGCGCGGCTTTTCGAGGAAGTGCGGGCGCGCACGCAAGAACTCGCGCGCTCGGTTAACGAGCTCGAAGCATTGGGCGAGGTCGGGCGGGCAGTGAGTTCAACCCTCGATCTGGAGCAAGTGCTCGAGACCGTCGTTGCCAAGGCAAGCGATCTCGGCTCGGCGGATGGGTGCGTGATCTTCCGCTACAAGGAGAGCGATGAGACCTTTAGGTTGTGGCACGCCTCGGGACTCGATCGCGAAATCGAAGAGCACCTGCGCGGCCTGAAGCTCAAAGCCGGCGGTACCCTGATGGGCCGTGCCATCGCGACGCGCGAGGCGTTGCAGGTCGCCGATATCGAAACGGGTCCTGAGAGTCCCCTGCGCCAATTGGCGATTTCGGCCGGCTTCAAGTCGGCGCTGTTCGTGCCCCTGATGCGCGGCAGCCGCGCCTTCGGCGTGCTCGTCATGCAGCGCCGGCAAGCAGGCCCGTTCGATCAGGCGACCGTGTCGCTGCTCAAAACCTTTGCGAGCCAGTCAACGCTCGCAATTCAGAATGCGCGCCTGTTCCGCGAGATCGAAGACAAGGGCGAGCAGTTGGCAATCGCCAGCCGCCACAAGTCGCAGTTTCTCGCCAACATGAGCCACGAATTGCGCACGCCGCTCAACGCGGTGCTGGGCTACACCGAATTGATCCAGGATGGTATCTATGGTGCGGTGAATCCTAAGATCGCAAGCGTGCTCGATCGTGTACAATCGAATGGCCAGCATCTCTTGGGCCTGATCAACGACGTGCTTGATCTGTCGAAGATTGAAGCAGGCCAGTTGGAACTGGGCGTTGGTGACTACTCGTTGCGGGATGTGGTCAAGACCGTCGTCGCCGCGACAGAGCCGCTTGCCGCCGCGAAGAAACTCCCGATCAAGCTTGATATAGCAGCGACACTACCGGTGGCGCGCGGTGACGAGCGCCGTATTTCGCAAGTGCTGCTCAATCTTCTTGGCAACGCCATTAAGTTTACTGACGCGGGCGAGATCCGCATCTCGGCCGTCGCGGGCGATGATTGCTTTGTTGTTTGCGTGTCCGATACTGGTCCAGGAATTGCCGATTCGGAACAAGCGCGCATCTTCGAAGAATTCCATCAGGTCGACAATTCGAACACCAAAGTGAAGGGCGGCACGGGACTTGGTTTGGCGATTTCGCGACGCATCATAGAAATGCATGGCGGGCAGATTTCCGTCTCATCCATTGTCGGCAAAGGCTCGACGTTCAAGATCGAGCTACCCGTCAGGGTCAACGAGAAAGCAACCGCAAAATGAGTAAACGGATACTGATAATCGAGGATCAGGAGGATAATCGCGCCATCTTGCGAGATCTGCTGACATCTGCCGGGTACGATTTTGTTGAAGCAATTAATGGTGCCGAAGGCGTGGCCGCCGCCGAACGCGAGCGGCCCGATCTCATTTTGATGGATATCCAACTGCCATTGCTCGATGGCTACGAGGCAACGAGGCGGATTCGAACGATCGAAGGGTTGCAGGCAACGCCGATCATCGCTGTCACGTCCTATGCACTCAGCGGCGACGAAGCAAAGGCACTGGCAGCCGGTTGTAATGCATACATCACCAAGCCGTACAGCCCGCGACGGCTACTCGCCAAGGTGCGTGAGTTTCTAGGCGACGGAACCTGATCATGCGCCAGCCGCCTCTGATCCTCGTGGTCGACGACAACGAAGCCAACGTTGACATCTTGCAGACGCGCCTTGAAGCGCTCGGCTATGCCGTCATCACGGCATGCGACGGTGAAGATGCACTTGGAAGGGCGCGCACTGAGTTACCCGACCTGATTCTGCTAGACATCATGATGCCTAAACTCGACGGCCTTGAGGTCACGCGCCGGTTGAAGGCCGACCCAACATAGCCGTTCATCCCCATCATTCTGGTGACCGCCAAAGCCGACAGCCGCGAC
>JANOOW010000502.1:0-6497 GCA_031421555.1 Hyphomicrobiaceae bacterium
AACTTCGCCGCCGGCATGTCTGGCGGCATCGCCTACGTACTCGACGAGAGGGGCGATTTCGAACAACGCTGCAACATGGCGATGGTCGATCTCGCACCGGTCGCCGACGAAGAGACGAGCGCCACCGCACGTCTCGGCGGCACAGGCAACCTCGACAGCCACGGCCTCGTCGACATCCTATCGAACATGGACACCAACGACGTCGCCCGCCTGCGTGAGCTGATCGAGCGTCACGCGCGCTACACCGACTCCGCGAAGGCCCAAGCCATTCTCGCCGACTGGGCCGGCTGGCTGCCGAAGTTCCGCAAGGTGATGCCAGTCGAGTACGCCAAGGCACTGAAGCAGATGGCGGTGGCACAAGCGGCCGACAGCACCGGTTTTGGCATGCTCGAAATCGGAATGGCCGCGAAAGCCGGTCCCAAGGTCAAAGCGGCGGAGTGAGTGAGCCCAATGCGCATCTACGGCGACACCACTTCGGGCAATTGCCTGAAGGTCAAGTATACGGCTGACTTTCTCGGTCTGCCGTATGCGTGGGTCACCGTGTCTGCGCTCGACGGCGAGACGAAGAAGCCGGAGTTTCTGGCGCGCAATCCGATGGGGCAGATCCCGGTCGTCGAGCTAGATGACGGCCGCCATCTGGCGCAGTCGAACGCAATCATCCGCTATCTCGCGCGCGGTTCGAGCCTGTTGCCGGACGATGCGTTCACGCGGGCCAAGATCGACGAGTGGTCGTTCTGGGAACAGTACAGCCACGAGCCCTACATCGCCGTCTGCCGCTTCCACATGCTCTATCTCAAGCGCCCGAAAGACGCGCGCGAGGCTTGGCGGGTCGAGCGTGGAGAGAAGGCGCTTGATCTGATGGAGAGAGAACTTGCTAGGAACGAATTTCTTGTTGGCGGCACCTTCACCATCGCCGACATCGCACTCGTCGCCTACACCCGCGCTGCCCACGAAGGCGGGTTCGATCTAAGTTTGCACCCCAATGTGCGGGCGTGGATCTCGCGCTGCGAGAAGGCGCTCAAGCTATGATGCAAAAGTGCCGACCACGCCCTCAGGTGTCATCCTCGGGTTGTCCCGAGGACCCAAGGTGCCGCAATTTCCACTTTATAATCTGACCACAAAGCATCACCATGTGCGTACTAAACGCGAGAGCAAGGCCCAGCCGATAGATGGGTCCTCGGGACAAGCCCGAGGATGACATTTGTATGGATTGCTCGACTTGAGTTTTGCTACTCGAACTTAACTTACGGACACTGAAACATGGGCAAGATCACGGGCTTCCTCGAAATCGACCGCACCGATCGCGGCTATAAGCCTGTCGAGGAACGCTTGAGGCATTTCAAGGAATTCGTCGAGCCGCTGCCTTCGCGGGAGGTGCAGAAGCAGGCGGCGCGCTGCATGGATTGCGGCATCCCGTACTGCCATAACGGCTGTCCGGTGAACAACCAGATCCCCGATTGGAACGACCTCGTTTATCAAGGCGACTGGCAACGGGCGCTCAAAAACCTGCACTCGACCAACAACTTCCCAGAGGTGACCGGCCGTATTTGCCCGGCGCCATGCGAGGCCGCGTGCACGCTCAACCTCGACGACAATCCGGTGACGATCAAGACGATCGAATGCGCAATTGCCGACAGGGGCTGGGAAGAAGGCTGGATCGTGCCCGAGCCGCCCGAAAAGAAGACCGGCAGACGCGTAGCGATCGTCGGGTCGGGCCCGGCTGGAATGGCTGCCGCACAACAGCTCGCGCGCGCTGGCCACGAGGTTCACGTTTACGAGAAGAGCGCTTACCCGGGCGGCTTGCTACGCTATGGCATCCCTGACTTCAAGATGGAGAAGATTGTCGTCGAGCGCCGCGTCGAGCAGATGGAAGCCGAAGGTGTGATCTTCCATTGCAACACGGCCATAGGTGGAAAGATCAAATTAGCGGATCTTGAAGCCCAGCACGATGCGGTGCTGCTGGCCGGTGGCGCCGAGAAGCCGCGCGACATTCCAGTGTCGGGCCGCGACCTTGGCGGCATCCATTTCGCGATGAGCTTCCTGCCGCAACAGAACAAGCGCGTTTCCGGTGAAAGGCTCGGTAAAATTCTGGAGCTATCGGCGAAGGACAAGCATATCGTCGTGATCGGTGGCGGCGACACCGGCTCCGACTGCATCGGCACGTCGTTCCGCCAGGGCGCGGCGAGCGTCACGCAACTCGAGATCATGGCAGCACCCCCCGAGCACGAGAACAAGGATCTAACGTGGCCGGACTGGCCGCTGAAGATGCGCACGTCGTCCAGCCAAGCCGAGGGTGCGAAGCGCGACTTCGCCGTCAACACCAAGCGGTTCGAGGGCAAGGACGGCCGCGTCACGAAACTGATCTGCGTGAAGGTCGACGAGCGCTTCAAGGAAATTCCCGACACCGAGTTCGAGATCCCGGCCGACCTCGTGCTGCTCGCCATGGGCTTCGTCGCGCCGGTCACGGAGGAGCTGTTGCCGGAGGGCGTGATCGCGCTCGATCCGCGCGGCAACGTCAAGGCGACCGAACGCGACTACGCAACGTCACGCCCGAAGGTGTTTGCGGCGGGTGACATGCGGCGCGGGCAATCGCTCGTCGTGTGGGCCATCCGCGAAGGACGCCAAGCCGCGCAGTCGATCGACAAGGCGCTGATGGGCCGCTCCGATCTGCCGCGGTGACCGGGTACATCGGCAAAGCGAGATTGCCGATGTACCCGAGTCGGTTGGCGCGAGAAATTATGCCCAGCCCCAGTCCTGGACGTTCCAGGTGTTATCGACGACGTACTGGTTCATCTTGATTCCGGTCATTCCGGCATGCCGCATGAACCCTTGCTGCACTGCTCCTTGCGGTGCGAACGGCACATCGCGCAACAGGATCTCCTGGATCTTGGCGTAGGTCGACTTGCGCTCCTCGATGTTGGTCTGCGTCACGCCGAGGTCGAGCAGCTTGTCCACTTCGGCATTTTCGTATTGCACATAGTTGGAGCCGCTGCCCACTTTCGCCGGGATGTACTTCGAGTGACAGCGCGCCGTGTAATCTGGATCCATGCCGACCGTCGGTTCCCAGGCGACCAGCAGTGTGTCGAACTGCGACTTGATCGTGTACTCGCCCCATACGACGGATGCCGGCATGTTTTTGATTTCCATGTCGACGCCGATCTTCTTCCAGTTCTGCTGGAACAGCTGCTGTGTGTTCTGCCGCGTTGGGTTGCCGGCCGTGGTCGAACAGGTGAACTTCATCTTCACGCCGTCCTTCTCGCGGATGCCCTCACCGCCGACGCGCCAGCCGGCCTCGTCGAGCATCTTCGCGGCCAGCTCGGGATTGCCGGTTTCTTCCTTCAAGTTGGCGTTGTAGGCCCAGTGCGACGGATGCAGGTACGAGAACGTGCGCTCCCAGGTGCCATAGTAGACATCGTCGAGCGACTTCTTCATCTCGAGCGCGATATAGAGCGCCTTGCGCACCTTGGGATCGGCGAACTGCGGCTTGCCGCAATTGAAGTACACGAACTGAACGAACGGCATCGGGTTGGCCCAGAACACCCGGTCCTTGATCTCGCGCGCTTCCTTCCAGCGATCGTTCGGCACGCCTTGTGTCGCCAGGAAATCGACTTCCCCGGTCTTGCCTTGGCCGAAAAGCACGAGCTGATCGGGCACGAACTTGTGGATGAACTGGCGCACCTTCGCCGGACCGCGATGATAGTTCGGATTGCGCTCGTAGATCATGTTGCTACCAGCGACGCGCGACTTGAGTAGGAACGGCCCGGAGCCGATCGGTGTCTGGTTCCAGGCGGAGGTCTTCAGATCCTTCTCGTCCTTCAACAGATGTTGCGGGACGATGTGCATGTTCTGCCATGCCCACATGAATGGCACGTACGGCTTCGACAGCTCCATCTCCAGGTTCTGGTCGTCGACGACTTTGAAATTCTTGATCAGATCGAAGCCCGAGCGCGAGCGGACCGGAACATTCGGGTTGATCACCGTCTGGTAGGTGAAGGCGACGTCCTTGGCGGTCAGTGGCTGGCCATCGCTCCACTTCACGTCACGCTTCATTTTCACTTTGATGACAGTGCCATCGGCGGAGATGCCGCCGTTCGCCTGGGTCGGGATTTCCGCTGCGAGATTGGGTGCGAACTCGCCCTTCTCGTTGACGTCCCATAGTGCGTCGAACATGCAGGCTTCGGGTACATTTTCGGTACCGGTGTTGGCATAGAGCAGCGGGTTGAACTGCACCGGCTCCTGCGTCATGCCGATGATGATGCGGTCCTTGTTCTGTGCGGTGGCCGAAATCGGATAAGTAGCGACGGCAGCTGCGGCAGCACCTGCCCCTTTCATCACCGTGCGCCGGGAAACATTAGACTTGGTTGTCTTTGTCATCGCCAACTCCTCCACCGTTATTCACAGCCCACCATGGGCCAACTATTGATCCATCTTCAATCGCGGATCGAGCGCATCGCGCAATCCGTCACCGAGGAAGTTGAAGCTCACTACGGTCAGCGTGATCATCACGCCGGGCAAAACCGCCAGCCACGGCACCGTGTCGAAATAGCCTTGCGCGTTGGTCAGCATGTTGCCCCACGATGCAAGTGGCGGCTGCACGCCGTAGCCCAGGAACGAGATGTAGCTTTCCATCAGCACGGCGGTCGCGACTTTTAGGGTCGCGGCGACCAGCACTGGCGCCATGATGTTTGGCGCGAGTTCCCGCACCATGATACGTGTCGCGCTTGCGCCGAGCGCGTGAGCGGCCTGGATGAAGTCTTGTGCCTTCAACCGCATGATCTCCGCACGTACGATCCGCGCAACCTCCATCCACGATGTCAGGCCGATGATCAGCGAGATCGACAGCAGTGTCGGCGTGATAAACGCGGCGACCACGAGCAGGAGGAATACTTGGGGGAAGCACAACATGGTGTCGACGAAGCGCATCAGCAGTGTATCGATCAAGCCGCCCCGGTAACCGGCAACGATGCCAACGACCGTGCCGGTCAGCACCGTGGTGATCATCGCCACGATGCCGACTGCCAACGAAACCTGCCCGCCGAACAGCAATCGCGAAAATGTATCGCGGCCGAGGTCGTCGGTGCCGAGCGGATGGTTCCAGCTGAGGAACGGCGCGATGAAGCGCTTCGAGGTGTCGAGGTTCGTCGGGTCGTGCGGCGCGATCAGGCCGGCGAGGGCGGCGCTGAGGCAAAGCACAAGCACGAATATGCCGCCCGCCACCGCCAGGTGATGGTGCAGAAACCGGCGCCAAACCATGCGGCCGTAGCTTTCGTGCTCGGCCGGTACAGGTTCCGCAACTGTCGTCGCCGGCTTGCTGCTGATCGCCGTGTCGCTCATGCCGCTACTCCAGCCGGACGCGTGGATCGGCGAGTGCGACGCCGATGTCGGCCAACAAATTCCCGACAATGACGAACAGTGCGGTGAACATCATCATGCCCATCAAGACAGGGTATTCCTTCATCGTCAGGCTGTCGACGAATAGCCGCCCCATGCCGGGCCAGCCGAAGATCGTCTCGGTGACCAGTGCGCCGGAGAACAGCGTAGGCAGTTGAAGGCCGAACAGCGCAATCAGCGGCACCAATGCATTCGGGAAGGCGTGCTTCATCAGTACGTCGCGTTCGACGAGGCCTTTTGCGCGGGCGGTGCGGATGTAATCCTGGTGGATCACCTCCAGGAAGCTGGAGCGGGCATAACGGCTCCAGGTCGCGACCAGCACGAGCGCGAGCACGAGCGTGGGCAGCGTTAAGTGGATCAGGAGATCGATCGGGTCGCCTTCGTTTCCGAGATCGTACATGCCACCTGATGGCAGCCAACGCAGCCTGACGGCGAACACGTAGATCGCCATCAAACCGAACCAGAACGTCGGGAACGAAAGGGCGAATAGTGCTCCTGTGGTCGCCAGGTAGTCGAACAACGAATAACGTTTCACCGCGCCCAGCATACCGATGGCAGTACCGAGCAGTATTGCGATCGAGAGCGCCGAACCCATCAGGATCAACGTCGCCGGCACGCGCTCGAGGATGACGTGCAGCACAGGCCGGCCGCCGAAAAACGTGTTCCCCCAGGTGCCACTGAACATGCCGGCGGCCCACTTCAGGTACTGAATATGGAATGGTTGATCGAGGCCGAGCGCAACCTTGATGCGTTCGATGTCCTGCGCCTGGATCGTCGGATTGAGGGTGTAGACGGCGAGTGGCCCCCCGGGCGCCAGATGCATCAGCCCGAACGCGATGATCGAAACCCCAATCACGAGCGGGATCGACTGCAGCAGGCGCCGGAAAATGAATTTCAGCATTAATGGCTCTCCCGAAGGACGGTGCCATCCCCTCTCCCCCTAGTGCTTTTCGCGCGTAGGGGGAGAGGGCTAGGGTGAGGGGCAGCATCTTGCTCCGCAGTCACCTCATCATAATTCTGGCTTTTGAAAAAGCGCGTTTGAGCTTGTGGCTGCCCCTCACCCTCGGCCGGCCAAGTGGGGCCGGCCTCTGCCCTCTCCCCCGAAG
>JANOOW010000503.1:0-1776 GCA_031421555.1 Hyphomicrobiaceae bacterium
GAAATCCAGGACGAGGTCGCATCGGGCTTCATCACCGCGATGGGCACCGGTCTGATGATCGTCCTTGGCGTGCTGATCCTACTGTTCGGCAGCGTGTTCCAGCCGATCACGATCCTGTTGTCACTGCCGCTGTCGTTCGGCGGCGTCGTGATCGCACTGCTGGCGACCGGCAACCCGATCAGCATGCCGGTCTACATCGGATTGCTCATGCTGATGGGCATCGTCACCAAGAACGCGATCATGCTCGTCGACTTTGCCGTCGAGGAAATCGCAAGGGGCGTGGATCGCACCGAAGCGTTGATCGATGCGGGCCGCAAGCGTGCGCGTCCGATCGTCATGACGACACTCGCCATGGCAGCCGGCATGTTGCCGAGCGCCTACGCTTTCGGTGATGGTGGCGAGTTTCGCGCGCCAATGGCGATTGCTGTGATCGGCGGCCTGCTCGTTTCGACCGTCCTCAGCCTGGTGTTCGTGCCCTCGTTCTTTACGGCGATGGACGATCTGGGCCGCTTGCTCGCCCGCCTGTTCGGCGGATTGATCGGACCGGTCGACGAACCACCGGTGGAGGAGGTGGGGGCCGGGGCGGATGTACGACACGGTCCGCCCAAGGTTGGGCCCAACACTATACCACAACAGAACCGTCCGATCGCAGCGGAATAAGCACCGTCCGCTGACAATCGTTGCAGCGGGCACGCTTAAGGCTTATGTCACTGACTGCTGCTTGTCCCTCACCGATGGAGCGTGTCCGATGTTCGACGCAAAAAGCCTTCTCGAAGCTCTCATGAAGGGGGCTAATCCAGCGCAGCAGCAACAAGGCAATCAGGGTCAAGCTGGCGGAATGGGTGGTCTCGGCGATCTGCTCGGCCAAATCATGGGCGGCCAACGTGGTCAGCACGCAACACCAGGGAGCCAAGCAGGTGGCCAAGCTGGTGGCCAAGCTGATGGAATGGGTGGACTTGGCGATCTGCTCGGCAAGCTCGGTGGTGGAAACCAAGCCGGCGGACAAGCTGGAGCAGGCGGTCTTAGTGACATTCTCGGCAAGCTCGGCGGCGGACAACAAGGAGGCGGCGGCATAGCCGACATCCTCGGCCAGCTTCTGGGTCAGGCGACGTCCGGCGTGAAGGAAGGTGCGGGCCGCGTAGAGAATGCAACCGGCATCGGCAGTCGCGGCCGCGAGGCTGTTACGCAGGCCACAGGTTTGTCGCCCGAGCAATTGCTTGAAAAACTGAAGGAGCTGATCGCGCAGAACCAGATGGGTGCTGCTGCGACCGCTGGTGGATTGGGCGCCGTCGTGCTCGGCACGAAGACCGGCCGTTCGGCTGCGATGGGTGCGGCCAAGCTCGGTGCGCTCGCGCTGATCGGTGGCCTTGCCTACAAGGCCTACGAGAACTATTCGCAGGGCCGGCCGATGCTGAACACCGCGAGCGGGTTTGCACCGGAGCAGGCACCCTCCGGATCGGGCTTCGAGCCGCAAGCGGTCACCAATGAGACCGCCATCCTCTACATCCGCGCCATGATCGCCGCTGCCGCGGCTGACGGTCGGATCGATGCCGCCGAACAGCAGAAGATTACCGGCTCGCTGTCGCAGGCGGGTTTCGAGACCGAAGCCCAAGATTTCCTCGCGCGGGAGATCCAGAACCCCGCAACGGCCGACCAGTTGGCCGCTGCATGCCAGTCGAGCGAACAAGCCGTACAAGTATACACAGCCGCGCGTTTGGCGATCGACCTCGACAGCAACGAGGAGAACGAGTTCATGGCCGATCTTGCCACCAAGCT
>JANOOW010000504.1:0-7689 GCA_031421555.1 Hyphomicrobiaceae bacterium
CCGATCCGGTTGGCCAACGCCATCGCCTCGGCCAGCGATGCGATATGCACAGCACCCAGAAGATTGTTGATCAGCTTGAACGCCGTGCCGGTTCCGACCGCGCCGAAGTGGAGGATCGAAGCGCCGACGCATTCAAGCAGGGGCCGTGCGCCGGATAGGTCTTGGGGCGAAGCACCAACGAGCAGCGTGAGCTTGCCGAGTGCCGCGACGCTGGGCAAACCGTTGACCGGGCAATCGATGTAGCGAAGTCCGCGATCGGCCGATGCTTTCGCCAGCCGTTGCACGTGCCCGTAAGAAATGGTCGAGCATTCGATGGCGAAGGCACCAGACTTTGCCGTCGACAACGCGCCATCGGCTGCAAGCCATACGCGCGCCGAGGCATCGTCATCGGCGACCATGGAAAAGATCGCGGCGGCATCGCGGGCTGCTTCGGCTGGCGAGGCTGCGGCCCTCATGCCGCCCGCCGTCAACGCATCCGCCGTCTGCTGCGTGCGGTTCCAGATCGCAACATCGTGCCCGGCCCGCGCCAAGCTTGCCGCCATGCCGCTGCCCATCTTGCCCAGTCCGAGGAACGCGATTTTGGCCATGACGATCTCCCTCGCGCAGCCCAATTTACTATGCCGCGCGTGGCAACTATTGCCGACTTGCCCGAGGCAGGCAATCGCACGTAACAACGCTTCGGCGATCTTAGGATGAAGCGAACTGAGTGTTTGCTGAAGTTCTCGCGAAACACAACACCGTCGCCATCAGGACCGTGGGTCCTCGGGACAAGCCCGAGGATGACATTTTGGGGAGACGGCACTTTTCACAATCGAGCCCGGGAATGACGCCTGGGTGGGAACGATTAGCGCTCCGATTTCAACTTGCCGCACACCTAACCAACCGTCTCTCCCCGCGCAGCCAAACCCTGTTGTTGCAGTGCAGCGAAGTTCCGCGTAACAGGCGCTGATGAAACCAATTTGCGGCATCGATTTCGGTACGTCCAATTCCACCATTGCGGTGGTGCGCGACGGCGAGACCGCGCTGGTGCCGCTCGAAGACGGCCACACCACGCTGCCGAGCGCGATTTTCTACGATGCCGATGGCGCCGCGCCGATATACGGCCGCGCCGCGATCGAGGCCTATACTTCCGGCGAATCCGGCCGGCTGATGCGCTCGTTGAAGTCGATCCTCGGCTCCGAGCTGATCATGGACAAAACGGCGGTCGGCGGCCGCTATGAGACGTTCGAGAATATTCTCGTCGGCTATATCCGGCACTTGAAGAACAAGGCGGAGGCGTTCTCCGGCTCGAAGATCGATCATGCGATCATGGGCCGCCCGGTGCATTTCGTCGACGATGACGCGGCGGTCGACGCACGGGCCGAAGCCAAGCTCGGCGAAATCGCGCGCGAAGCCGGTTTCACCCGCGTCGCGTTCCAGTTCGAGCCGATCGCAGCGGCATTGTCGTTCGAGCACACGCTGGAACATGACGAACTCGTTTTCATCTCCGACATCGGCGGCGGCACGGCCGACTTTTCCGTCGTCGAAGTCGGACCCAAAAGGCGCGCGAAAAAGGATCGCTCCGGCGATATCCTGGCCAACGATGGCATCCGCGTCGGCGGCACCAATCTCGACATGCGACTCAGCATGGCGGCGGTCATGCCGCACTTGGGCTCGAAGTCGAAAACCAAAACCGGCCGCGATCTGCCGCGCTGGCCATTCGTCGATTTGGCGACCTGGCATCGCATCCACACGATCGCCACGCCGAAGAATATGACGACGTTCCGCGAAATCTTGACCGATTGCGCCGATTCGAAGCCATTCGAGCGCTACGTCGAGGTGATCCGCCGTCACAGCGGGCACGCGATCGCTGGCCTCATCGAGCAGGCCAAGATCGATCTGTCGGTCGACGACACCGTGGAGGTCGATTTGCGCGATGCAGCCGATGGTTTTACGGTTCGCGCGACCAAGAAGCAGTTCGAGCGCGCCATCGCCGGCGAACTCGAACGGCTGACCGCTGCCGTGCACGCCACGCTCGCCGCATCCGGCCGCAGTGCCAGCGACATCACGACAGTGTTTCTCACCGGCGGTACGTCGGCCGTGCCCGCTGTCAAACAATTGCTGAGGCTGCTGCTGCCAAAGGCGCGGGCGATCGAGGGCGATCTGTTCAACAGCGTCGGCTTCGGTCTCGCACTCGAAGCCAAACGCCGGTTCGGCCGCTGAGCCATCGGCGCTTGATCTGTCTCCCTTGTTCAGTCGGAGGCATATTACGCGCGTGGCCCTGACACCGTCTCACCGGGGGCCACCACTGACGGCTAAGCACGCCCCGGACGTACGCATGAACCGGCGAGGCGGCCGGGGTGGCTGACACCCCGTTGACCCTTGGTCCGTCCCGTCTTATTTGAACGCGCATGGCCATACTTCCGATCGTCAAGCTCCCCGATCCCATCCTGCGTCAAGTCTCGAAACCGATCGAGACGGTGGACGACGAAGTGCGCCGGCTTGCCGCAGACATGCTGGAGACGATGTACGAGGCGCCGGGCGTCGGTCTGGCCGGCATCCAGGTGGCGGTGCCGCGTCGTATTCTCGTGCTCGACGTGTCGGACAAGGAAGACGAGTTGCAGCCGATCGTGATGATCAATCCGGAGATACTGAGCCTCGGGCCGGAACTGCGCATGCACGAGGAAGGCTGCCTTTCCATCCCCGACACGCACGTCGAAATCGAGCGGCCATCGACGTTGCGGGTGCGGTTTATCGACCTGAACGGTAAGCAGATCGAACTCGATGCCGAAGACCTGCTTGCGACCGCGATCCAGCACGAGATCAATCATCTCGACGGCCGCCTGATCATCGATTTCCTGTCCAAGATGCGGCGCGACATGGTGATCCGCAAATTCAAGAAGACCGCAAAAATCGGGTCGCTCTGATGGCCCTGCGCGTGGTCTTCATGGGCTCGCCGGTGTTCGCCGTGCCAACGCTCGCGGAGATCATCGGAGCCGGGCATGAGGTTGCGGCGGTCTACGCGCAGCCGCCACGGCCAGCTGGTCGCGGACAGGCGGCGCGGCTGCAGCCGGTGCATCAATTCGCCCGGACAGCCGGCATTCCGGTATTCACGCCGCTCGGATTGCGTGGGCCGGAGGCAATCGAGCAGATGCGCGCGCACGAGGCCGATGTCGCGGTGGTGGTGGCCTACGGCGTGATCCTGCCGCAAGGAGTGCTCGACATCCCGCGCTTCGGATGCCTCAACCTGCATGGGTCGTTGCTACCACGCTGGCGCGGCGCCGCACCGATACACCGCGCGGTGATGGCCGGCGACAGCGAAACCGGTGTCATGGTGATGCGGATGGAAGCCGGTCTCGATACCGGCCCGGTAGGTCTTGCCGAGCACTGTCCGATCGGCGCCAACGCGACAACGGGCGACGTGCACGACGCGTTGTCCAGGTTAGGTGCCAGTTTGATGGTCCGCGCATTGGCGGCGCTCGAGCGGGGTAGTCTCACGTTCACACCGCAAAGTGCGCATGGCGTCACCTACGCGAAAAAGATCGAGAAGGCGGAGAGCCGGATCGATTTCTCACGCCCCGCGAGCGAAGTGCACAATCACATTCGCGGGCTGTCGCCGTTTCCCGGTGCGTGGTTCGAGACCGGAACCGGCGCTTCGCGGGAGCGCATCAAGGTGTTGCGATCGCTGGTCGCCGAAGGGGCCGGGATACCTGCCACCGTGATCGACGATGTGCTTACCGTGGCGTGCGGCAGCGGCGCGATCCGCATCGTCGAGGTGCAGCGGGCCGGCAAGAAGCCGATGAGCGCCAGCGAAATGTTGCGCGGCTTCAAGGTGCAACCGGGTATCGCGCTTAACCTTGTAGATTAACCCTGCGCGATAATTACCTGCTGTACCGGGGCTAAACGGCCGTTATCGTTGGTCGTTACC
Organism: Hyphomicrobiaceae bacterium; assembly: GCA_031421555.1. Lineage (GTDB taxonomy): Bacteria > Pseudomonadota > Alphaproteobacteria > Rhizobiales > Hyphomicrobiaceae > JAKFWF01. The sequence continues at coordinate 3,908 of JANOOW010000504.1, forward strand.
ATCGCATCCATGGAGCCCCCATGTCCCTCGTTCGTTTCATCGCACTTGCTGCGCTCATTGCACTGCCGGCTTCTTCGTCCGTAACGGCAAGTGAGCTGATCCGGATCGAGCCGCGGCCGTATTACGGTGCGGTCATCTCGATCGAAAACGGCGTGCGCGTTTTCCGTGGGTTGCCGCCGCAAAGCCTGATGATCATCAATCCCGGCAACAAGACACCGGTCAGCCTGAACTTCAGCCGCACGATCGAGCACCGGTCGAGTGATGCCGTGCCGGCCAACGGGGGTGGCGCCCCGGGCGAGGGCAACATCGGCTACGGTGGCGGCGGCGGCTTCTATCCTGGGTTCGGCACCAATCTTCGGCGTGACAAACGCAACGTGTCCGGAGTTCCAGCCGGTATCCGCGGACACAAGCCGCGCTACCATAAGCCGAAGCATCACTGATTGCGGGTAGGCATTTTTTCGAGGATCGGCGCGGCTCTTCTGGTAAGAGCAGCCACAACGCACTCGAAACACTGCGAACTTGCCGATCATGCCCCGTTACCGTTTGACCATCGAATATGACGGCACGCCCTTCACCGGTTGGCAGGGGCAACCCTGCATGTCCACGATCCAAGGATCGCTGCAGACAGCCTTTCGCGGCTTCACCGGCGAGGACGTCTACGTGCGCGGCGCTGGCCGCACGGACACCGGTGTGCACGCGATCGGCCAGGTCGCCCACGTCGATCTGCCGGTGGCCCGCCCGGCCCTGAAGATCCGCGAGGCGATGAACTTTTTTCTGCGCCCGCATCCGATCTCTGTCATCGGCTGCGAGGAGGTATCGCCCGAGTTCGATGCGCGGTTTTCGGCGACCTCACGCCACTACCTCTATCGCATTCTGAACCGCCGCGCGCCGCCCGCCCTCGACATCAACCGCGTGTGGGCGGTGACGCTGCCGCTCGATCCCGGGGCGATGCATGAGGCCGCCCAACGCTTGCTCGGCCGTCACGATTTCACGACGTTTCGCGCGTCGGCCTGCCAGGCGCGCAATCCGGTCCGCACGTTGGACCAGCTCGATGTGCGCCGCGTCGGCAGCGAAATCCATATCGAAGCGTCGGCGCGCTCGTTCCTGCACAGCCAGGTGCGCTCGATGGTCGGCAGTCTGAAACGCGTCGGCGAGGGCAAGTGGACGCCCAACGACATGGCCCGCGCGTTCGCCTCATGCGATCGCTCCGCGTGCGGACCGGTCGCCCCGCCGTGCGGCCTTTATCTCGAGCATGTCGCCTATCGCATCGGCGTGCCTGTGCCACCGGAAGTCATCGAAGAGCTCGACACTGACGAATAATACGCGTACGCAGCGGCCGGCTCCCCGGAGGGGAGTCGTTGCGGACAACTAAAGGCCCAACAAGCGATCGATCATTGGGCCGGCAACGCCGAGGTAGTTGTCCGGATCGACGAGGCTTGCCAACTGCGTTTCATCCAAGTGCTTGGTGATCTCGGGATCGGCCACCAGATGCGATAGCAGCGAGCCGCCGCTGTCGGCGACTTTGCGGCAGCAGTCATAGACCGCATCGTGCGCGGTGCCGCGGCCAACGTGCTTGGCGAGCGCCATCATCACCGCCTCGGCAACGATCAGGCCGCCGGTGATATCGAGATTGCGGCGCATGCGGGGCGCATCGACAATAAGGCCGTCAAGCATGAAGCGCGCCTGCTGCAAGGCGCTCGCGCTGGCGATGAAGCTTTCAGGAATCGCGATCCACTCCAGGTGCCAAGGCCCGGTGGCGCGCTCGTGATCGGCGAGCATGGCATCCAGCATAAGACCGGCGTGCTGGCGCACCGCCTTGGCTATTGCGATGATCAGTTCGCAGCTGATCGGATTGCGTTTCTGCGGCATGGTCGAGGAGGCGCCGCGACCTTGCACGAACGGCTCGAACACTTCACCGATCTCGGTCTGCATCATCAGCACGACGTCGGTCGCGATCTTGGCGAGGCTCGCGGTGACGAGGCCAAGGAACAACACGATTTCCGCCATGCTGTCGCGGGCAGAATGCCAAGTCATCGATGGCGCGCCGAGGCCGAGGTCCGCCATCAACGCATCGTGCACGGCCAGCCCCTCGCCGCCGAGCGAGGCGAGCGTGCCGGCCGCGCCCGCAAACTGACCGACGAGAACACGCGGCTTCAGTTGGCTCAAACGCTCGCGATGACGGCGGATCATCGACAGCCACACTGCTGTCTTGTGTCCAAACGTTACCGGCAATGCATGTTGGAGATGCGTGCGCCCGGCCATTGCGGTGTCGCGATAGCGCAGGCTAAGCGCCGAGAGCGTCTTGTCAAGCGCGGACAGGTCAGCGTCCACGATCGCGATGCCATCGCGGATCTGCAGGACGGTCGCAGTGTCCATGATGTCTTGCGTCGTCGCACCCCAGTGCAGATAGCGGCCAGCGTCACCGCAGTGCGGCGCCATCTGATGGACAAGTCCGACGATCGGATAGCCGACGTTGTCGGTTTCAGTTTTCAGTTTGGCAAAGTCGATCGGGAGGCTTGCGCCGGCTTTTTCAATCGCGGCTGCGGCATCGGCCGGGATGACGCCGAGGCGGCCCTGCACGCGGGCGATCGCAATCTCGACCTTGGCGGCGGCAGCGATGAAATTTTCATCGCTGAAGATCGCGCGCATTGCCGGCGTGCCGAAGGCGTCGCGATAAAGCAGGCTGTCGTAGACCGTGGAGGGCATGGCGTTGATCCCGGTGCGATGTTGACCGCCTTAAGGATCAGGGATCGGCAAACTATTCAAGCCCTCGCGATGGGGTTCTGTTGCGACGTCCGTTGGTCAAACCACACTCTCGCGATCGAGCTGGCGGGCTTTGGGGATCGTGTCCTCGCGCAACAACTGGGTCCACAACCGGTAAAGCCGGCGCATGCGCAGCTGTTGGTCGCGCTGATCGAGTGCAGCCTTAGGAGCGGGTGCGATACCGCGACGTCTCAAAATGCGTTGCAGCGTGCGCCGGTGCATGCCGATGGCGCGCGCTGTCTCGCTCATATTACGGTCGTACTGTTCGAAAATCGTCAGCAGATAGCGAAACTCGATCTCGTCCGGCCTGGCGAATATGCGGTCCTCCGGAGGTTGCGTCTGCCCCAACACAGCGGCTTCGATCGTATCCGCGTCCGAGGGCTTGGCCAGAAAATCCGAGGCACCGAGCTTGGCGGCGGCAACCGCACCGGCGACGTTTCCGTAACTCGTCAAAACTACAACCCGCTCGATCGGACTATGTCCGGCACGCGTTTGATGGCGTAGATCTTCCAGGAGATCAAAGCCGTTCCCGTCGGGAAACCGGATGTCGGTTATCAGAACGGTGCTGTCTTCGCGCGTGAGAGCGTTACGCGCCTCCGCAAGCGTCGAAGCGACGACCACCTTATGGCCGCGTTTCTCTAGCGCGCGCGACAATGTTCGCTGGAAAACAGCGTCGCTGTCGGCAATGAGTATGGACTTCGGAGCGTCGTTCGGAACGAGGGGTGCGTTTTCCATACCGGTTGAACGCACGAAATCGTCAAACGGATTTATCATTTCGTAAAAAACCTCAAGTTCAGTCGATCAATGTCATAAATTCCTGGCGGGTCATCGCGTTATTGCGGAAGGCCCCGAGCATGCGGCTGGTTACCAGATCCGTTCCGTGCTTCATGATGCCTCGCGTCGACATGCAATGGTGATTGGCCTTGATGACCACCGCGACGCCCTGCGGTTTCAGCACTTTTTCGATCGTGTTGGCGATTTGAGAGGTCAGTTTCTCTTGGATCTGCAATCGCTTGGCA
>JANOOW010000505.1:0-1593 GCA_031421555.1 Hyphomicrobiaceae bacterium
AATTAAATTGACCGACAAGCAGTATTCGCTCGCCATTTTTTGCCTGCTGCACATGCTTCATTAGTCTAACATTGTTGAATTGCGTCTTGACCCTCTGATGAAGGGATCGACCTTTACCCACGTACAAGGCTTCAAATGACCCACCGTGGCGTCGGCCAAAGATGTAAATTCCGGGCGTTGTAGGGAGCGCTTGGTAGTCGCATGTATAAATCAGCCTTTCCTCTGCACCATCCCGCAAGGAAATTGGTGACATCCACTCCAAGTGAAGCTTCATTGTAATTCCTGGCCCCCAATTAGCCGGATATGCTTAGTCACTAGCAAGGTGCGCAGCAAGTAGAACGGCGCTCGCTTCCCTCCACCAGTTGACAACGTGACGGCCCATTGGCGTCGGCAGTGCCTGCCGTGATAGACATCGCGCGAAGAGCTGGTGGACCGGCTTTACGAGGTTGTCATGGCGGCGGAAGCGATACGGCACGGCGAGGTACACGATCGGGAACGCCAACGCGCATTCGCCGTGCCAGCCGACGCGCGCGCGGTGCTGCGCATCGACCTAAACGCGTTGCGGGCGAACTGGGCGCGGCTCAACCGGGAGGCCGGGTCGGCCGAGTGCGCCGGCATCCTCAAGGCCGATGCCTATGGTCTAGGCCTCGAACAAATCGCGCGCGCGCTGACGGCACAGGGCTGCAAGACATTCTTCGTCGCGACCTTGGAGGAAGGCCGCCGCGCGCGGGCCATTCAGCCAGGTGCGGTGATCTATATTCTCGACGGACTGCTGCCCGGAGCCGAGGTCCACTATTCCGGTTTCGACCTGCGCCCGGTGCTGTCCAGCGAGCCCGAGGTGCGCGATTGGGCCGCCTACTGCAGAAGGCTCGGACGCCGCCTGCCCGCCGCAGTTCAGCTTGACACCGGCATGAACCGGCTTGGGTTGCAGGCACACGAAATCGAGGCGATCGTGGCCAACAGTGCGCTGCTCCAAACCTTCGACATGACGCTTGTAATGAGCCACCTCGCTTGCGCCGACGATCCGGCAAACCCGATGAACGAGACCCAGCGCGCGTTGTTCGATCACCTGCGGGCGAAGCTACCGCCGGCCAAGGCGAGCTTGGCCAATTCCGGCGGCACGTTCCTTGGTCCCGATTTCCACTATGATCTCGTACGCCCTGGCATCGCCGTGTACGGCGGACGTGCTTTCGAAGGCGCCGACAACCCGATGCAGCCGGTCGTCAGTCTGTCCGCGCGCATCCTGCAGCTCCGCGATGTGCCAACCGGTGGCGTTGTTGGGTACGGCGCAACCTTCAAGGCGGCGCGGCCATCCCGCATGGCAACCATCGCCTGCGGTTATGCCGATGGCTTCCTGCGCGCCTTGAGCGGACCGACGGGTCATCCAGGCCCGGTAGGGTACATCGGCGACTACCCGGTGCCGGTCGTCGGCCGCGTGTCGATGGACTTGATCACCGTCGATGTGACGGACGTGCCGATGCCCCTCGCCCCGCGCGGCAACTGCGTCGAGGTTGTCGGCGGACGCGTCACGACGATGATCTGACCGATCGCGCCGGTCCCCTCGGTTATGAAGTGCTGGCGCGGCTGTCGACA
>JANOOW010000506.1:0-5963 GCA_031421555.1 Hyphomicrobiaceae bacterium
AATGCCGTTCAATGTTGCAGCTGCTAACCGACTAAAGTAGCAGTAAAAAACCCCTGATATTCAGGTCAACTCCGGGCATAGGGTATGGCTATGGCCGATGCCTGCTGGTATAATTAGATCAAACGAACGAAGGCCGGTGCAGAATACCGCCTAGTCCGAAAAAAACATGGGTGGAATGCGAGACGAAGGCTTAAAACGCGCGATCGACGCTGTAGGTGGTATCGGAGCACTGGCGCGTGCTCTGGGCCTTGCGCAACCGTCTGTGTCCGCCTGGACGCGCGTCCCGGCCGACCGTGTGATCGCAGTTGAGTCGGCGACGTCGGTGTCACGCAACATCTTACGGCCCGATCTCTTCGATGCAACGTCCGCCACCGCAGGCGAGCCAACCCAGCTGGATGATGTCGACCTTGCGCGCGCGCGCGGCTACCGCCTGCTGGCAAACCTCCTCGCCAAACCGCCATCGCAAGCCCTGCTGGACCGCGTCGGCCGCATCAGCGGCGACGCGACGCCGCTCGGCATGGCTTGGATCGCGCTTGCCGATGCCGCCCGGAAAACGTCTGAAACTGAAGCTGGGGAAGAGTTCTTCAAGCTATTTATCGGCGTCGGCCGTGGCGATGTGCTTCCGTACGCATCCTTCTACCTCGCAGGCTTTCTCAACGAGCGTCCGTTGGCTGCGATCCGCGCTGACTTGCAACGCTTCGGGATCGAGCGTCAGGCCGGCATCCACGAGCCGGAGGATGCGATCGCAACTGTCTTCGATGTAATGGCAGGGCTGATCGACGGCAGCTACCCGGCAAATATCACGGACCAGGATGCGTTCTTCGATGCGCACATCAAGCCGTGGGCGCCGCGTTTGTTTGCCGACGTGATGATCGCGCCGTCAGCAGATTTTTACCGGGCCGTCGCCAACGTTGGCGGACAGTGGCTCGATCTCGAAACCCGCGCATTCTCAATCACTGCTTGATACAGGAGACGATACGCATGTCGAAATTGAAGGTTGATGCCAAGGTCGATCGGCGTGGCTTCCTCAAGGGTATCGGTACGGGTGCCGCTGGCGCTGCAACCGTTGTTGCAGGTTCGGTCGCCGCCTCGTCTGCCGAGGCCGCGGAATCCGCCACCGATAAGAAGAAGGTGCGCTATCGCGAGTCCGAGCACATCAAGAAATACTACGCGACCAACCGCTATTGAGCCAGCCGAGCCATATCGCGTCACCGCTGATCTGAATTGAATTGGGGCTGCCCATGTTGACCAAACGCCTAGAGTCAAAATCCCGTAAATCCAGGCTCGCGCCGATCGGGACCAGTATTGCTAGCCCGCTTGACCGCCGCTCGTTCCTGCGCAACGCCGGCGTCAGTGCGACTGGCTTGGCCGTCGTCGGTACCCTGGGTTCGGCCACGCTGCAAAAGGCCGAGGCGGTAACGCCGATGGATCATTCGCAGCCGATGGCGATCAAAAAGAACATCTGCACCCATTGCTCGGTTGGTTGCACGGTGACGGCCGAAGTTCAGAACGGCGTTTGGGTCGGACAAGAGCCATCGTGGGATAGCCCGATCAACCGGGGTACGCACTGTGCAAAGGGCGCCGCGATCCGCGAGATCGTATTCGGTGACCGCCGCTTAAAGTATCCGATGAAGCTGGTCGATGGCCAGTATCAGAAGATCTCCTGGAAGCAGGCGCTGGACGAGATCAGCACGAAGATGCTCGAGATCCGCGAGAAGTCCGGTCCGGAATCGGTGTGGTGGCTCGGCTCGGCCAAGTTCACCAACGAGGGCGCTTACCTCTATCGCAAGATGGCGGCATTCTGGGGCACCAACTCGGTCGATCACCAAGCGCGCATCTGCCATTCCACGACCGTCGCCGGCGTCGCCAACACCTGGGGCTACGGCGCGCAGACCAATTCCTACAACGACATCCGCAACTCCAAGACCATGATCATCATGGGCGGTAATCCGGCGGAAGCGCATCCGGTGTCCTTGCAGCACGTGTTGACGGGTAAGGAAACCAACCGCGCCAACCTTATCGTCATCGACCCACGCATGACGCGCACCGCCGCTCACGCGACGGAGTATGTGCGCATCCGGTCGGGCACGGACATCCCGGTGATCTGGGGATTGCTCTGGCACATCTTCGAGAACGGCTGGGAAGACAAGGGGTTCATCCAGGCCCGCGTCAACGGCATGGACGAGGTCCGCGCCGAAGTGAAGAAGTGGGACCCGAAAACCGTCGAGGACGTTACCGGCGTTCCCGGTGAGCAGCTGAAGCGTGTGGCGGAACTCTTCGCGAAAGAGAAGCCATCGACGCTGATCTGGTGCATGGGCGCCACCCAACACACTGTCGGCACGGCGAACGTCCGGGCATACTGCATCTTGTTGCTTGCGACCGGCAACGTCGGCGCGCCCGGCACCGGCGCCAACATCTTCCGTGGCCATACGAATGTACAAGGCGCGACCGACCTCGGTTTGGACGTGATCACGCTGCCGCTCTACTACGGCCTGGACGACAACGCCTGGAAGCATTGGGCGCGCGTCTGGGAGGTCGACTTCGAGTGGCTGGATAGCCGCTTCGACAAGAAGGACGGCCCGAACAATTCCAAGATCAACTATCGCACCATGCCCGGCATCCCATCCACCCGCTGGTTCGATGCCGTCACGGTGCCTAAGGATCAGATCGATCAGCGCGACACGCTGAAGGCCGCTATCGTCTTCGGCCATGGCGGCAATACCGTGCCGCGCATGCCGGAGATGGTGAAGGGCCTTGCCGCGCTCGACCTGCTGGTCGTCGCCGACCCGCATCCAACCAACTTCGTATCGCTCGCCGGCCGCAAGAACGGCACCTACCTTTTGCCGATCGCAACCAACCTCGAGTGCGATGGTTCGCGCACGGCATCCAATCGCTCGCTGCAGTGGGGCGAAAAGATCGTCGAGCCGATCTTCGAAAGCGCAACCGACTACTGGGCGATCTACGAACTCGCCAAGCGGCTCGGTTTCGCCGGCAAGATGTTCAAAAACATCAAGATGATCAAGGGCAAGCACGGCGATGAGCCGGAGGCGGAATCGATATTGCGCGAGATCAACCGTGGCGGCTTCTCGACCGGCTATTGCGGCCAGTCGCCCGAGCGCCTCAAGGCGCACATGAAAAATCAGGGTGCGTTCGACATCGTAACCCTGAAGGCGAAGGCCGATGCACCAGCCGAAATTGCCGGTGATCACTACGGCCTGCCATGGCCGTGCTGGGGCACGCCTGCGATGAGACATCCGGGCACGCCGCTATTGTATAACACCAACTTGCACGTCAAGGACGGTGGCGGCACGTTCCGCGCGCGCTTCGGCACCGAGCGCGTCATCAAGATCAAAGAGAAGGATGCTGCTGGCGTCGAGGTCGAGCGCGAGACCAAGCAGAACATGCTAGCCGAGGGTTCCTATTCGCTCGGCTCAGAGATCAAGGATGGCTATCCCGAATTCACGATGGCCGTGCTGCAGAAGCTCGGTTGGGACGCGGATCTCACCGCCGAAGAGCGCGCCACGATCGAGAAAATCGGCGGCGCCAACATTGGCGCCGTGTCATGGGCGATCGATCTGTCGGGCGGCATCCAGCGCGTGGCGATTGCCCACGGCTGCACGCCCTACGGCAACTCGAAGGCGCGCGCGAACGCCTGGAATCTGCCTGATCCGGTCCCGGTCCATCGCGAACCGATCTACTCGCCGCGCGTCGATCTGGTTGCCAAGTATCCGACCCGGCCCGACTTCAAGTCGTTCCGCATGACGAATGCCGGTGGTTCGGTGCAGAAGGCTGCGGTCGAAAAAGGCATGGCAAAGGACTTCCCGATCATCCTGACTTCGGGCCGTCTCGTCGAATACGAAGGTGGCGGTGAGGAAACCCGCTCGAACAAGTGGCTGGCGGAACTGCAGCAGGACATGTTCGTCGAGATCAATCCGGCCGATGCCACCTCGCGTGGTATCGCGGAAGGCGGCTGGGTCTGGGTGTACGGACCGGAATCGCAATCGAAGATAAAGGTCAAGGCACTCGTCACCGAGCGCGTCGGCCGCGGCGTCGCCTGGATGCCCTTCCACTTCGGCGGCTGGTATCAGGGCGAAGACCAAAGCAAGAACTATCCCGCTGGCACCGATCCGATTGTGCTCGGCGAAAGCGTGAACATCGTCACCACCTACGGCTTCGACCCTGTGACGGCGATGCACGAAGGAAAAGCGACGCTCTGCCAAATTCGTGCGGCTTAAGGAGAACTATCAACATGGCACGCATGAAATTTCTTTGCGACGCGGACCGCTGCATCGAGTGCAACGCCTGCGTCACCGCCTGCAAGAACGAGAATGACGTTCCGTGGGGCATCAACCGCCGCCGCGTCGTCACGATCAACGATGGCAAGCCGGGCGAGCGCTCGGTGTCGATGGCGTGCATGCACTGCACCGATGCGCCGTGCGCCGCAGTCTGCCCCGTCGACTGCTTCTACACCACGGACGACGCTGTCGTGCTGCACTCGAAGGAACTCTGCATCGGTTGCGGCTACTGCTTCTATGCCTGCCCGTTCGGCGCGCCGCAGTATCCCAAGACAGCGAACTTCGGCTCACGCGGCAAGATGGACAAGTGCACCTTCTGCGCGGGTGGACCCGAGGCCGACAACACCAAGGTCGAATACGCCTCCTACGGATCGAACCGGTTGGCCGAAGGCAAGCTGCCGCTGTGCGCCGAAATGTGCTCGACCAAGTCCCTGTTGGCCGGCGATGGCGAAATCATCGCGCAGATCTACAAGGAGCGCGTCGTCAAGCGCGGCTACGGCTCCGGCGCCTGGGGCTGGAAGACGGCTTACAAGGAAGACATTGCGAGCTGATGCGGACTTGGCTTTAGGTTGGGTCAAGCAAAGCGCGACCCAACATTCCACCGGCACAGCCAGCCATGTTGGGTTGCGCAAGAGAGCTTGACCCACCTACGATTTACGAACTTCGACCGCAGGAAAGATCGAAATGACCCTATTTGCCTCGCTCAAACGATTGTTGCCGCTGGTTGCGGCGGTTGCGCTGTTTGCCCTGCCGGCCGCTGCCCAACAGCCGACTTCAGTCAACCCGACAGCGAGCTCGGTAAAGGAGAAGCAGTTACTCGACGCCTTGAAGCCAGGCGGAACCGAAATCCTCTCCGGCCGCGTATCGATTCCGGATAGCCAAGCTGGCAACTTGATTCAGCCAGCCGGTAGGGACTTCCGCGTCTACCAGCAAGATACCATTCCGAAAGTCGGGGCCTACGTCATCCTCGGAATGATCGCCGTGCTCGCGCTGTTCTTCATGTTTCGCGGCCGCATTCGCGTCGACGGTGGTTTTTCGGGTCGCACGATCGTTCGCTTTGGCAGTATGAGCCGCTTCGCCCACTGGATGACGGCAACGTCGTTCCTGTTGCTAGGGCTCACAGGGCTCAATCTAGTTTTCGGCAGATCGTTGCTGCTGCCCATGATCGGGCCGAGTGCGTTCACCAATCTCAGCCAGGCGGGTAAGTTCGTACACAATTATGTCAGCTTCGCCTTTGCCCTCGGCATCATTCTCATGTTTGTGCTGTGGGTGAAGGATAACCTGCCGAAGGTGGCCGACCTGCGCTGGTTCGCGCAAGGCGGTGGCATGCTAGCCGGAAAGCATCCCCCGGCAGACCGCTTCAATGGCGGCCAAAAATTGATCTTCTGGTCGACCATTCTTGGCGGTGTGGCCCTGTCCGTTTCGGGCTACGTGCTCATGTTCAAGCCGCTAGCGGTCGATATCGCCGGCCTGCAATTGGCGACGATCGTTCACGGCCTCGTCGGCTTGATACTCGTCGCCGTCATTCTCGCCCATATCTACATCGGCTCGCTTGGCATGGAAGGCGCCTTCGACGCGATGGGCAAGGGCGAAGTCGACCTGAACTGGGCGAAGGAGCATCACTCGCTGTGGGTGGACAAGGTCGCTTTGAAGAATCCGAAAGACATA
>JANOOW010000507.1:0-4503 GCA_031421555.1 Hyphomicrobiaceae bacterium
CGACGTAGTAGCGCAGATCGCCCATCGCGGCGCGGCCGTTGCGAGCGAGAACGTAGAGGGCGTAAGCCCGCGCCTCGCCACCCTTGTCGAAATCCTGGGCGTAGCTGACGAAGTTCTGCAACTTGTCCAAGGCTTGGGCGAGCGCCTGTGGCTTCACCGCGTAACCGCTCTCTTTCGCCCGCGTCAGGAAGTCGGTGACGTACGACGTCAGCCACAGATCGCCGTTACGCGGACCCCAGACACCGAATGCACCGGAGGCGTCCTGCATTTCGAGTACGCGCTCGACCGCACCCTGAATTCGCTCCTTCAACGCCGCATCGGTTGGCAATCCAGACTTCGCCGACAGAGCGTTCGCGTAAAGCAGCGGCAGCGCGCGCGAGGTCGTCTGCTCGGCGCAACCGTACGGGTAACGATCGAGCTGCGTGAGCAGACCGGGCACGTCGAGGCTGGCCGCTGGACCCACACTCAACGTCACCTTGCTGCGCGACAGGATGAGATCCTGCATCAGGTCGGCGGACAGCACGATCTTGCCACCCTTCGGCGCCAACTGACTGATGGTGTAGCGGCGGATATCGCCAGCCGGCACTTTGACATCGAGGTTCAAGCGCCGTTTCACATCGACGCCGTTCGGGCCGGTGATGCGCACATCGTAGGCCATGCGGCCGACGTCGGTGGGTTTGACCTTGAAGCGCTCGAACACGCGTTGGTTGGCGTTGAGCGTGATGTCACGACCGATGACACTCGCCTTTGCGCCAGCCGCGTTCTCCTGCTCGACCGCCACTTTGTAGGTGCCGGCAGCGCCCTCGATGTTGTGCACATCGAGTTCGATGCGGGCTTCGTCGCCAAGCGTGAGGAAGCGCGGGGCGGATGCCAACAGCGCCACCGGGTCGCGCACGATCACATCCGTCGAAGCGTGACCCAATTTGTCTGCGGTCCAGGCGACGGCGTTGACGCGAACCGTGCCGTTGAACTCGGGCAATTGGAAATCGACCGACGCGGTGCCATCAGCGTCGACCTTGACGATGCCGGAGTACATTGCGACCAGCGTCTCGACCGGGGGCGAGCCCGTCGTCGCCATGCCGCCGTTGCCGTCACCACCGGAACGCAGGCGGCCACGATCGGCGCGCATGCCGTCGATCAGCCGATTGTAGAAATCGCGGATTTCCATGCCGAGCTTGGTTTGCGCATAGAAGTGGTTCTCAGGCGCCGGCGTCTGAAAGCGCGTGAGGTTGAGGATGCCGGCGTCGACCGCCGCGAGCGTGATGCGTGCCTCCTCGCCAGCGTTCAAGCCATCGAGCCTCACGGGCACCGTGAGCTTTGCGCCCGATTTCACTTTTTCTGGCGAAGCAACCGTCACCTTCAGCGTGCGCGACGCTTGGTCGAGGCCCAGCCACTTCACGCCGAGTGCGCGTCCTGGCATGCGCTTCGCGGCGATGTCCATCGGACGATAGAGCATCGTTGCGACGTAGGCGCCGGCACCCCAGCCTTCACCGACTTCGATGGGAATCTCCGAGCCACCCTTCGGCACATCGATCTGCTTGTGCGAGACGAGGCCCGACGACAACACGGTGACGAGCGCGCGGCCGCCAGTCTTCGAGACGACCTTCAGCTTCGCGGTTTCACCGGCCTTGTACGATGGCTTGTCGAGACCGACTTCCAGCATCTCGGGACTGTCGGTGCCTTCCTCGCCGTACCAACCGGCTTTGAAGGCCACGCTGGACGATGCCGATCCGTCAGCCGCCGACACCTCGAGGCGATAGCGGCCCCAGTCAGCTTTGGTCTCGATTGCAGCGGCCAGATCGGCCGTTGTTGCAGCCGTGCCGTTGGCAACCTTGCGCGTGAAGGTCACGGCTTCGTAGTTCCACTGACCATCGCGGCTATACCACTGCCAGTTCTGTTCGAGACGCAGCAACGTCCAGGCGATGGCACTTTCGCTCGCGCGTTTGCCGTCGGCGCCGACCTTGATGACTTCGAAGCGCGCGAACTCGCCCTCGGCAACTTCGCCGCCTTTGAACAGCGGCTTGATGCCGATGCGGGCAGCTTTCGGATCGACCGGCAACGTCACCGTGCGTTCGATGGTGCGGCCACCCGGCTCGCGCAGGCGCAGCATGACTTCGGCTTCGAGCGGCCGCGTCGTGCGGGCGATCGCCGGCAGCATCACCGCGACTTCGGCGCTGCCGCCGGCGGTGGTGTTGGGAATACCTTCGAGCGACTTGCGGACGATCGTCAGCTTTTCTTCGGCCCGGCCGAAGTTATAACCGGCATACCCTTCGACGTCCTTGGCCGACGGCTTGACGACGATGTCGCCCTCGATCGCGAGGTTGGCGGCGGGCGGTCCATAGAGATACCGGCCGGCGAGTTTCACAATTGCCAGCTCCTCGGGCGCGATCGACTTGGCCGCGGTTTCAAGCTTCAACTCCAGACGTTCCGGCACGAACTCCTCGACCAGGAAGGAGATCGACGCAAGCGGATCGGCCTTCGGATCAGCGTGAACCTTGGCGCGCCAGGTGCCGGTCATCGAACTGCCGGCTAGCACGAGGCGGCTTTCGCGGCCACCGAGCGCATCGTCGATTAAGGCGATGCGGCGGTGCTCGACGCCATCGGGGCGCGACACGATCAGCGTCATCGGCACGTTGGATGCGCGGCCGGCGCGATCGCGGATCAGCGCCGTCAGATGCACGGTCTCACCGGGGCGATAGACGCCGCGCTCGGCATAGAGATAGGCATCGAGCGGACCGGAAGTATCCCGGCCTTTCACGCCGCGATCCGATAGATCGAACGCCGCCGTGCCTAGATCGAGGAACGCATAATCACCGGTCGGGCCTTCGGCGACGAGGATCGCCGGCGCCATGCCGCCCTCGCCCTTTTTCAAGCCGGCATCGAAGCGCACGTAACCGTTGGCATCGGTTTTCGCCGTTCCTAGAATTTCGTTGTTGCGCGCAACGAGGCGCACATTGGCGCCGCTGATCTGCTCGGCGGAAGCCAGGCTGCGCACGAACGCGTGGATGCCGTCTGCCCCCGACAGCGCGGTCAACCCAAGATCGGAAACGATGAACCACTGCGTCGCGCGGCTATTGTCGTTGTCTTTATTCTTCACCTCGTCGTGCGCGGCGATCATCGCGTAGACGCCGGGCTTCATCTCCGGGATCGCATCGCCGACCGGAACGGCGGTCGTCACTTCCTCATTGAGTTTCGTCGCGACTTCGAGCGTGCCCGTGTAAACCCGAGCGCCGACCTTGTCCTTCAGGCTTTCGAGATCATAACCCGACATCTGCTTCTGGAATTCGCCACCGATCAGCGTCGCGGCCAAACTGCGATCCCCGACGCGATAGATCTCGACCTTCACCTTAGCGGTGTTGACGGTGACGACCGGAATGCCCTGCTGGCCCTTCGACGGCAGCACGTAGCTTTTGCCGGAAAAGCGCACGGCTGGATTACGGTCCTTTACGTAGATGCCGAGCTCGGCTGTCTTGCCCAGCGTCTCGGCCGTGTCGGAAGGTAAGCCACCGCGCACTTGTACTTCGTAGCGCTTGCCGTGCGCTAGGCCATCGATGCAAAGTTGTTTCGCATCAGCCGTGACGCCGGCCGGATCGCGGCCATCTACCGTGACGAACTTCGAGAAATCCGATTGCGTCCGCGCAAGGCTCTCCGAGAACTGAATGCAGAGCCGTGGTTGCGCCGCATCGTTCTCGACCTTGTAGTCGACGAGGCGGAAACCGTGCTCGGCTTGCAGCTTGGCGATCTGTTCAGCAACCTCGGCCGCATTGACCAGCACGAGGCTTGCCTTCAGCGCATCGATGGCGGGGCGCCAGTAGGACCGCCGCTTCATGCCATCGGCCAGAACGACGAGCGCTTGCGCTTTCATCGCCGGCGTCTTTGCGCGCTCATAACCGATGTAGGCTGCCGCCGACCCGTTGACCGGCAGCTCGTAACGATCAGATCCGGCGTTCGCATCGGGTTGTATCGCCAGCAGCGAGCGGGCGAGGCCGAGCCATGCTTCGGCATCTGTTGGTTCTGCGGCCACGGCTTCGGAGAATGTGCGTGAGGCGGCGCGCGGATCGGCGCCGGTCGCCAGGATTTTTTCGGCAGCGATGCGGGTCTCGCGTGCCTTGCGCGTTGTTGGCTTTATGTTGGCATTGAGCCAGGTCTCATATCGCATGGCATCGCGCGCGACTCCGGCATGTGAGAACGCCGGCGCTTGAGCGGCAGCGGGTGGCGACGCCAACTGAGCGGCAGCGCCCGTTGGCAGGGCCAGCAGAGCCGAAAGCAAGGCAAGGCGCGGCATGACGAGCATGAAAATCCCCTGAAAACATGAGCCAAACCAGTTTCACCAACGAGCTGAACCGGCATCCCACCATCATCCAGGATGATACGTCTGAATAGGGGCGCGGGGATAAGTCTTGTCCACGTTTCGCGACCAATCCCGAAACTTGCCGCCACATTCCGTTTCATACCGTCGCTTCCGGCCGGCTCTTTTAGTTGTCGCTTCCGACACCGCTTCGC
>JANOOW010000508.1:0-5515 GCA_031421555.1 Hyphomicrobiaceae bacterium
CGGCCTTGTCCAGCGTCAGTGGTGTGTATCTTATCTCCGACACCGAGACCGGGTATCTTTACGTTGGTTCGGCGTCGGGCGCTGGCGGTATCTGGCAGCGCTGGTCAGATTACGCGGCGACGGGCCACGGCGGGAACGTCGAACTGCGCGCCGTGGTCAATGGATCAGGACTTCAGCGAGCCAGGCACTTCCGCTTTTCGATCCTCGAGATCGCCGACATTCATACCGGTGACGCCGACGTACTCGCTCGCGAGGCGCATTGGAAGCGCGTCCTGCTTAGTCGGTCGCACGGGCTGAATGGAAATTAATTGTTGTTGAGACCATGTCCATGTTTGCCACCTAGTCTTATCGTCGTTGACCTTTGAGATGGATGACCAGGCGATTAGTTGCAGCTGTGCCTTCAAACAGCTCTCTCAGTCAATCGAGTTAGGGGGACGCGAACGACAAGAGCATCCCCAGCAACGAAACATATTCGAGAATGCAAGATGACCTTGAGCTCGAAGACGATTTGCGGGAAAGAAACCGATGTTTCCGACCGGCGATGAACTCGCTGAAACGACGTCTGTCATGCGCATGCTCGGCGTCTTGGCAGCACGCATCCCGATCGCGGAAATTGCCAAGTCTTACAAGCGGGACGCCAGATTAAAAGCGCGTTGCAGCACAATTCTCGCGCTGGCGCGCTTGGGCCAGATTGCGTCTCCAGACAGGGGGACGACGTCGCATTGTTGCTGGGGATTAATACGTCTTCGGCAGGGCAGACCGCCTTTGGGCATCGAAATAGTAAAGTTTACTCCGTAGGGCGAGTAAAAGAGGTGTCAGGTGAACTGCTGGGCGCATGCCCAGATCCATTCGCGCCCTTTGACGCGAGTTGCCGGGCTTGCTCGATGCCTTTGGGGAAACCGCTGCGGTCCCGATAATTGAAGACCCGCTGGTTGGTCTCGCGGCGCGAGCGCGAGGACACGACGGCAGCCGCCATGAGGTCGAGCGCAGCAATTCCTAGAACCATCGCCATTGCCAACTTCACGTTGCCGCGTTCCGGGTTACCTTCGTTGAGCGCTGGCGCAAGGGTTGCCAGGTCGACGGTGTCGCCTACGACCCGGCTCCAAAGCCCGATCTCCTTATCTGCCGAAAGCGTCATGACCCCGCTCACTAACTCGCGTGCTCCATACGCTCTTATGAGCGTGGAGGAGTCATCCATACCCAAGGTGCTAGCTATGCGCTTCGCCGCAACGATTTGAACGATGCCGAGACCGAGGCTGAACCAACCGATCGCGCGGACCAGCCGATCCGCCGTGTCCATCGAACCAGGCCCGCTCTCAATAACCTTGGGGTCGCCGGGCGAGCGCACATAATTGGCAAGAAAAATCAGGGACATGACGATTCCCTTTCAGGGTTTCAATACGACTTTGATGCAGCCGTCCTGCTTGTTGCGGAACGTCTTATACATTTGCGGCCCCTCTTCGAGGCTCACCGAATGTGTGATCACAAAAGACGGATCGATTTGACCCTCCTCGATCCGGCGCAGCAAATCGCCGGTCCACCGGTTGACGTGCGTTTGACCCATCCGGAATGTCAGTCCCTTGTTCATCGCCGGACCCATAGGAAATTTGTCGACCAGTCCGCCATAAACGCCCGGAATTGAAAGCGTACCCGCGGGCCTGCATACATAAATCATCTCGCGTAGGACATGCGGGCGGTCGCTCTCGAGCATCAGCATTTGTTTGGCGCGATCGTAGATCGTGTCCGGTTGGAACAACGACACGTGGCTTTCGGTGCCGGTAGCATCGATGCACTTTTCCGGACCCTTGCCGCCGGTCAGGTCGTTGAGGCGTTCCGTTACACTTTCGGTGGAGAAATTGATGACGGTTGCACCGCCAGCTTCGGCCATCTGCAGGCGCTCGGGCAGACGGTCTATCGCGATGACCTGCTTTGCACCTAGAAGAATGGCACTGCGTATAGCCATCTGTCCAACAGGACCACAGCCCCATATCGCTACCGTGTCGGTTGGTTCGATATCGCACTGCACCGCCGCTTGCCAGCCCGTCGGAAGTATGTCGCTGAGAAACAGAACCTGCTCATCGCTCAAGCTGTCCGGCACCTTCACGTGCGTCGCGTCGGCGAAGGGCACACGGACGTATTCGGCTTGTCCGCCAGGATAACCGCCGGTTAAATGCGTATAGCCGAACAGTCCTGCTGTGGTGTGACCGAAAACTTTATCCGCCAACGCTTTATTGCGATTGGTCCTTTCGCAGACAGAAAAGTTTCCGCGTTTGCATTGGTCGCACTCCCCGCAGATAATCGTAAATGGAACGACGATCCGATCGCCTTTCTTCAGGCTGCCGTTCAGGCCGGATCCAACTTCGACAACTTCGCCCATCGTCTCATGGCCGAGAATGTCGCCTTCCATCATGCCGGGCATGAAATTGTGATAAAGATGGAGGTCGGAGCCACATATCGCGCAACTGGTAACCTTTATGATCGCGTCACGTGGCTGCTCGATTTCGGGGTCCGAAACCGTGTCGTACCGCACGTCTTCCTTACCGTGCCAGACGAGCGCTTTCATTTTGGTTCTCCTTACCTGCGGGTAGATGGCAACGCGGGCCCATTTGCCGTGTCTCGAGTATGCCTGAGCAACAAGAAAGGCCTTCGGTTGGTTCCGGTGCCATTGCGGCTGAACGACCGGCTGCCGATCGAGCGCGGAGGCTGCCCGACCGGCTCTTGCCGGGCAGAATCAGACCGCTGAAGCCTCGGCGTTGATCCTGCTCATCGCCATCGACGACAACTTCTTGTCCGCGGCCTTCTCCTCATCCAGCGTCCGCTGGAGAACGGAGGCACAATCGTCCTGGCCGAGCTCCTTGGCCCAGGCGATCAGCGAGCCGTAGCGGGTAATCTCGTAGTGCTCGACGGCTTGGCTTGCCATTATTATCGCGGCATCGCGAACATTCTCTTCAGCGACGTCACCAGTTACCTCGCTCGCCTCTTCCAGGATGCCATCGATTGCCGGGCAATTCACCGCCTTGGGCGCCTGACCGAGCATCTCGAACACCTCTTCGAGCCGCCGAACGTGCTCCGATGTTTCGCCGAGGTGCGACTGCAATCCCTGTTTCAATTGCGAGTCCGAAGCATTCTCGATCATCTCGGGTAGCGACTTCACGATCATCTTTTCCGCATAATAGATGTCCTGCAGCGTGTGCAGGAAAAGGTCATCCATTGTCTTGATGTCACTTGAGAATAGGCCCATTGCTACACCTTTCGCTTTCATTCGAGGAATATTCGCGTTGAACGTCGCGCGCTTGGCGTTTGTTCCGTTTGCGCCCGGGCCGCGCCTAGGAGAGCAACATGCAGACACTAGTTCCACTCGCCGAGGCCGTTGCCGCACTGCTGAAATCACGCAAAGAGACGGTAGCGATCGCGGAGACGTCTTCGGGTGGTCTCATCGCCGCTTCGTTGCTGGCGGTACCGGGCGCCTCGGCATACTTCCTCGGCGCGTCAGTCGCCTACACCAAGCAGGCGCGTATCGCGCTCCTCGACATTTCCGATGACGCGATGCGCGGGATTCGATCGTCGAGCGAGCCATACGCGGCGCTACTCGCCCGAACCATACGCGAGCGTCACGGCGCAACGTGGGGCTTGTCGGAAACCGGTGCGGCTGGGCCAACCGGCAACCGGTACGGCGACGAGGCCGGTCACACATGCATTGGCGTGAGTGGACCCAGCGAATGCGTGTTGACCATCGAAACCGGGCACGGCGACCGGCAGGAGAACATGCGCACATTCGCGCGGACCGCCCTCGATACGCTGCTTCAGAGTATTCGAGCTACCAGCTGAATGATGCAACAGGAGATGCCAGGACCCCTCATGCCAACCGAACGCAAATGGTTCATTCGCAATATCGCCGAGGTCGAGTGGCGCGAGTTTCCGGATCATTTCGGCGGCGCGTTGTCGAAGCCGCTGGTGATGCCGGAAACGGCTGGATCAATGCACATCGATTATCGCATCTCGCTCTACCAGCCGATGGCGCGAGTGAAGCTGCATCATCACAAGGTTCAGGAGCAGATCTATCACGTGCTCGAGGGCGAAGGGCTGATGGAGATCGCGGGCGAAAGACGCGTCGTGCACAAACATGACGTGATCTTTCTTCCGCCGGGCATCGAGCATTCGATTGCCAATACGGGACTGGTCGATCTGGTGTTTCTTGTGATCACTTCGCCGGTGACGGACGAGGGTTCTGTTTAGCCTTCTCGTCTCCCGGACGGCGTAAGCCCGGCGCTTCAGCCGGAGTTCGATCCGGGATCACGGCTGAGATGGAGCCGTGATCGGCTGGTGAGCTATCAGCTGCGCCGCAGCGTTCGAAAGACGACGTCGGCGGTAACCGATAGCTCGGTGAGTTGAGCCAGTGCCGCGCGGCCTTCAGAAGACACGCGATGTGCGTGCGGGGTCATCGTCAGCAGCTCGGAAATTTGAGCCGCACTCGACAACCGAAAGCGAAAACTTAGCCGCTGCTCGCCGTCCAGTCGATAGCCAGCCGGTAGCGCAGCTTCGATCGATTGCGGTGCCGTCGTGTTGACTTGGCGGTAGATGATCGAGCGCAGTTCGATCAGATGATCCGGGCCGGGATCGGCCAGCAGCACGTGCCCACCCAGCGGCTGTGCGGCAGCAAACGCATCCCACAACGGAAAGCCGAACATCGACAGGATGAGATCGATACTCGCTGGCGCAAACGGCAGGTGCCGATTACTGGCGACCGCCCAGAAGATGCGCTGGCTGCGCTTGGCCGCAGCGCGGATCGCCCATTTCGAGATGTCGATGCCAGCGAAACCGATGCCGCCCGCCGACGCGTTCGCGACCGCATCCAGGTAGTAGCCTTCACCGCACCCAGCGTCGAGAATGCTGCAGGGGCGCGCCTTACCCTCGACCAACTGTTGCACGACCGCGCACGTTCGCGCGGCGACCGGAACGTAGTGATTAGCACCGAGAAACTGCCGCCGTGCCGCAACCATCCCGCGGCTGTCACCTGGATCGGTCGAGGCTTTGTGCTGGACGGCGAGCAGGTTGTAGTAACCCTCGCGCGCGCGATCGAAGCTGTGGCCCGTCGTGCACCGCAGGACGCTACCCGCATATTCGAGCGCCGACCGGCACATCGGGCAGGCCAGCTGCAAAGCATCGCCAACCGAAGTCATCACTCACTTATGGTGTGTACATTGCGAGTTCGGCGCGCGTGTCGGCAATCGCGAACCACTGATGCTGCTCGGCGCGGAACTGACGCCAGTTCGTCAGCACCTTTTTGAACAGCTCGTTCTTGGTGGCCTCCTCGTCGAGAACCTCTTCAAGCGCCTTGCGCAGCGCCGTCAGGATCTCGGGGGGCAGGAAAGACAACTGCGCACCGGCCGCCACGAGGCGCACGATCGCCTTGGCATTCTTCGCGTCATACGACGCGAGCATCTCGGTCAGTGCGAACCAGGACGCATAGCGAAGTATCGCCTGATAGCGCGGCGGCAGGCTGGCCCAGGCCGCT
>JANOOW010000509.1:0-3712 GCA_031421555.1 Hyphomicrobiaceae bacterium
AACTCGTCGACGACCGCGTGGCCATGCGCGGCGTTGCGACCGGTTATACATATCCCTGCCGCCCCGGCGCGTGCTGCATCGCGCGCGATCTCCGCTCCGATGCCCTGTGTGCCGCCGGTGACGACGATGTTGCGGCCGGCAAGCGAGATCGGTTTCATGCGGGCACCTTTTCGGCGCGGCCCGATTTCAGCGATGCGAGCGCCGTTTCCGCGAGAACAAGCGCGCGACGGCCGTCCTCGCCGTCGACCGGCATCGGCGTACAGTTCGTCACGGCGGAGATGAACGCATCCATCTCGTGCACATAGGCTTGCGCATAACGTTCCAGAAAAAAGTGCATCGGCTTGTCGGCCGACACCGAGGCAGCATTGGCCAGCTCGACTGTCGTCGGCTGCACGTTGCCCGCCATCAATCGCCCGAGCGCGCCATGCACCTCGATGCGCTGATCGTAGCCATAAGTGGCGCGCCGGCTATTGTTGATATGGCAGAGCCGGCCCGAGTTGGTGCGCATCACGACCATGCAGCTATCCACGTCGCCGGCTCCTGCCACCGCCGGATCGACGAGACAGCTTGCCGTCGCGTAAAGCGTTTCCGGCTCCTCGCCCAACAGCCAGCGCGCCATATCGAAATCGTGGATCGTCATATCGCGGAATTGTCCGCCGGATACCTTCAGATACTCGAGTGGCGGCAAACCGGGATCGCGGCTGGTGATAATCACCTGCTCGACCGCGCCGATCTCGCCATGGCCGATGCGCGCTTTCAAACTGGCAAAGCTGGGATCAAACCGGCGGTTGAAGCCGACCAGCATAGCCACGCCGCTTGCGCGCACCGCCGCGAGGCATCCGTCGACGCGAGCGAGCGACAGATCGATCGGCTTTTCGCAAAAGATCGCCTTGCCAGCTTTCGCCGCGGCGATGCACAGATCCGCATGCGTATCGGTGGACGACGCGATAAGCACCGCGCCGATACTTTTATCGGCGAGTACGGTTGCGACACCGGTCACCCCGGCACCGTGTGCCGCGGCCAACTTCGAAGCGACGTCGGCATTCACATCGACGATGTACTTCAGCCGCGCATCGTTGCGGCGGGCGATATTTCCAGCGTGGATCGAGCCGATGCGTCCGGCACCGAAAACGGCAAATTGCAGCATGGGAGTCATCCTGGTGTTAGCCGTTCGGTACCAGCGTGACGCCGTGATCGGCGAATGAGATCGCGACATCGGCACCGGCTTTGAACGGCGTACGTACGTTTTCATCGATGACGAAGCGCTCGCCTGCGTCCGTCGTCACAGTATATTCCATATGCCCGCCGAGGTAGGCAGCTTTCGAAATGTTGCCCGCTATGGCCGGCCCGTTCGCTGTTCGCGACAAGCGAAGCGAGGTGGGCCGCACGGCGATCTTGGCAGGGCCAGCCGGAACGCCCCGCCGCGGTAAATTCAGCATCACATTGCCGACGCGCACTTCGGCGCGCGCATCGTCGAGTGGCGTCACCTGCACATCGATCAAATTCGCATCGCCAATGAAGTCGGCGACGAAGGCGCTCGACGGTGCCTCGTACAAATCACGCGGAGCTCCCGACTGAGCGATGCGCGCGTTCGACATGACAATGATGCGATCTGAAACCGCCAGCGCCTCACCCTGGTCGTGCGTGACGTAGGCAACCGTGAGGTTCAGCTTTTGTTGCAGTTCACGGATGTCGTCGCGCACCTGACGGCGCAGCTTGGCATCGAGGTTCGACAACGGCTCGTCGAACAAGAGCACTTGCGGCTCCAGCACGAGCGCGCGAGCAACCGCAACACGCTGCTGCTGTCCGCCCGACAACTCCGACGGCAAACGGTCGTCGTAGCCTTTGAGCCCGACGGCCTGAAGTTTTTCCCGCGCCATCTCGTAGGCTTGAGCCTTCTTCACCCCACTGACGGTCGGGCCGTAGGCGGTATTCTCGATCACGGTCATGTGCGGGAACAGCGCGTACGACTGGAACACCATGCTGACATCGCGATCAGCCGCCGACAGTAGCGTCACATCTTTGTTGCCGATGGAGATCCTGCCCTCGGAAGCGAGTTCGAGACCGGCGATCATGCGCAACGTCGTGGTTTTGCCGCAGCCGGATGGCCCGAGCAGCGTCACCAGCGTGCCGGGCTCTATTCTGAACGAGACCGCATCGACGGCAATCACCTGGCCATAGCGTTTGCTGACGTTGTGGAATTCCACCGGGGCAGCAGTTTTTTCAGCCATCAAGAACGTCCTATCTGCCGCAGCGATCTTAACCTCTATGCACCGGCCGGGATGGGCACTGGCGCGGGAGCAGCGGCACTTCGGCGTCCGATCCTGCGCTCGCCGATGACGAATTGGATCAGCGTGATCGCGAGCAGCATGACGACGATCAGCACCGTCGAATATGCGATCGCCAAGCCGAACTCGCCAGCTTCGACGCGGCCGACGATGTATGCGGTCGCCATGTTGTACTGCGCCGTGACCAGGAAAATGATCGCGCTGACCGCTGTCATCGCACGCACGAAACTGTAGACCATGGCGGCGATCAGCGCTGGTTTGAGAAGTGGCAGTATCACCCGCCGCACGGTCGTGCCGGAACGTGCACCGAGCGTCAGCGACGCCTC
This sequence comes from Hyphomicrobiaceae bacterium, assembly GCA_031421555.1. Lineage (GTDB taxonomy): Bacteria > Pseudomonadota > Alphaproteobacteria > Rhizobiales > Hyphomicrobiaceae > JAKFWF01. Next base: position 2,615 of record JANOOW010000509.1, read on the forward strand.
GTCCAGGCTTTTGTCGATCTGCGACAGCGTTGCAATCCCCGACCGCACGCCGACTGCCATGTTGCGAAAGATGAAGCAGATAACGAGGATGATGCCGGTACCTGCGAGTTCGATCGGCGGTGTGTTGAAGGCGAGGATGTAGCTGACACCGATTACCGTTCCGGGGATGGCGAAACTCAGCATCGTGCCGAATTCAAAGGCGCGTTTGCCCGCGAAATTTTGGCGTGTGAGCAGATAGCCGGTGAGCAATCCGATTGCGGCCGTCAGCGGAGCTGCAATCGCCGCTATCTCCAATGTCGTCCAAAAGCTGTTCCATGCCGAGCCGGTGAAATGCAGTCCGCGCTCGGCCCACTCGAACGAAAAGCCGGTGCGATAGTGCTCCAGCGTTGGTGTGTGATCGCGGCCGACGGCCTTGACGAAACTGGCAAAGACGATCGTGACGTAGATACCGGCCGTCATCAGCGCCCAAGGGATCGTCATCAGGTAGCAAACGGCTTCGACGCGGCGCGGCAACGGTACAGCGAGGCCTGCGTCGCCCTTGCCGGTCATCGTGGTGTAGGATTTGTTACCGAGCCAGCGATGCTGCGCCCAGAAGGCTGCGAGCGTGAACCCTAGCAGCACGATTGCGAGCACCGCGGCCTTGCCCTGGTCGTTCGCCGCGCCGACGACAGCAAAGAAGATCTTGGTCGACAGCACTTCGTAGTTGCCGCCAAGCACGAGTGGATTGCCGAAGTCCGCCAGGCTTTCGACGAAACCCAGCAAAAACGCGTTGGCAATTCCCGGTCGCATCAGCGGCAGCGTGACGGTGCGAAACGTCGACCAGCGCGACGCCCGCAGCGTTTGCGACGCTTCCTCGAGCGACGGCGCGATGCCTTGGACGACACCGATCAACACCAGGAAGGCGATCGGCGTAAACGCCAGCATCTGCGCGATGAATATGCCGGTGAAGCCGTAGATCCAACGCGTGCGCGGCATGCCGAACAAGTCCGACAGCAGCGCCGTGATCAGGCCCGACCGGCCGAACAGCAAGATCAGCGCCAAGCCAATGACAAATGGCGGCGTGATGATCGGCAGCACCGTCAGCACACGTAGCAAACC
>JANOOW010000510.1:0-2637 GCA_031421555.1 Hyphomicrobiaceae bacterium
GCCATCGGCCGGGGCTGGCGTCACCATACCGATGCGCGCGAGCGTGGGCGCGGCGTGATACATCGCGGCCCGCAGCGCCTTCAGATCGTCATAGGGCAGCGTATGCCCACACACGTCCGACAGTGCGCGCAGGATCGTCCAATCTTCCCGCGCCTCGCCGGGCGGAAACGCGGCCTTCCCGGTCACCTGCGCGCGGCCTTCCATATTGACGAACGTCGCGCTCTTTTCGGTATACGCAGCCGCCGGCAAAATCACATCGGCGCGATGAGCACCGCGATCGCCGTGGGTGCCCTGATAGATCACGAACGGGCCAGGCGGCACCGTCACCTCGTCGGCACCGAGCAGGTAGAGCACCTGCATGTCGGACTTGAGCATCGCGGCCACATCGCGGTCACCAGACGCCGGCACGAAGTTGAGATCGAGACCGGCGACGCGCGACGCTGCCGTATGCAGCACGCACAAGCCGTTCCAGCCGTCCTTGACGACGCCGACCGACATCGCAGCTTTCGCCACCATCGCCAGGATCGCGGCGCCATCGGGCCGCGCATAGGCACCGGGTCCGACGATGAACATCGGGCGCTCTTTCTTGGCCGGCGCATGGTCGACGAACTTGGCGAGGCTTTCCGGCCCAGCGCCGAGGTAGGTGTACGAATATCCAAGGTCGATCTTCTCGCCGATGACGCCGAGCAACAGATTACCCTGGCGCCAGCGCTTGCGGATTCGCGTGTTGAGCACCGCCGCCTCGACGCGTGGATTGCAGCCGATCAGCATGATGGCGTCGGCCTGCTCGATGCCCTCGATCGTGCCATTGAACAGGTAGGACGAGCGGCCCAACGCGGGATCGAGCCTAGCGCCATCCTGGCGGCAATCGAGGTTGGTGACACCGATCCGGGTCATCAGGTCCTTCAGCGCAAACATCTCCTCGGCACCAGCCAGATCGCCAACGATGGCGCCAACCTTGGCCGGTGCCGCCGCCTTCAACTGAGCAGCGATCGCAGCGAACGCCCCGGCCCAGCTCGACGGCTGCAACTTGCCATTCACCCGAACGTACGGTTGATCCAGCCGCTGCGTGCGCAAGCCATCGGCGACGTGGCGGGTCTTGTCGGAGATCCACTCTTCGTTGACGGCATCGTTGTTGCGCGGCAGCACCCGCATCACTTCGCGCCCGCGCGTGTCGACGCGAATGGCCGAGCCGACGGCATCCATCACGTCGATCGATTCCGTCTTGGTCAACTCCCACGGCCGGACCTTGTGCGACCACGGCCGGTGGTTGAGCGCGCCGACCGGGCACAGATCGACCACATTGGCGCTCATCTCGGAGAGCATGCCCTTCTCGAGGTAGGTGGTGATCTCCATGTCCTCGCCACGGCCGATGGCGCCCAATTCCTCGACGCCGGCGACTTCGGTCATGAAGCGGACGCAGCGGGTGCACTGGATGCAGCGCGTCATCGCGGTCTTGATCAGCGGCCCTAAGTTCTTGTCCTCGACGGCGCGCTTGTTTTCGGCAAAGCGCGAGCCGCCGACGCCGAACGCCATCGCCTGGTCCTGCAGGTCGCACTCGCCGCCCTGGTCGCAGATCGGGCAATCCAACGGATGGTTGAGGAGCAAAAACTCCATCACGCCTTCGCGCGCCTTCTTGACCATCGGCGTCAACGTGCTGATGACTTTCGGGCTGCCATCCTTATTCGGCATCAAATCGTTGACGCCCATGGCGCACGAGGCAACCGGCTTCGGCACGCCCTGCACTTCGACGAGGCACATGCGGCAGTTACCCGCGATCGACAAGCGCTCGTGATAGCAGAAGCGGGGCACATCGATGCCCGCCTGCTCGCACGCCTGGATCAGCGTCAATCCGTCCTCGACCTCGATCGGTTTGCCGTCGATGATCAGTTGCTTTGGCATGGCCGCCCGCTTGGCTAACTTCGTGTCCGGCGTGAATGCCCGGTGATCCGATCCAGAATCATCCGTTTTTCCAGCACCAACGCCGCAGTTGTGTCAGCCCCCGGCGCGAAACACCAGAGGTTGGACTGCGGCATGTCTTCTCACGGCGCAGACATAACGGGTTGCGGCGGCGGTGCCAAGGCGTGTTGTGGGGGGTGGAGCAGTTCCACGTTCAACATCCGCACAAACGTCATCCGACCTCGGCCACGCGGGAGTCCCGTTGCGGCAAAGGTCGGGACGGACGACAAGCCTCGGTGGCCTCGGTGGCCTCGGTGATTGTGGTGAGACTTGGAGGCGAAGATGCGACTTAATCCAATGTCCACGGAACCGGAGCAGCTAAATCTGTAATACTGGAAGCGGCCGAAAGGTCTCTCGATTTTTTTGCAATACATCACGACAATATCGAAAAATCACGCGGTTGGGAAAGTCGCCACGTCTTGCCAATCCGTTCGATTAGGCCACCCACGCGGATCTGCTTACCAGTCTTATGAGCTTCGACGGCTTGCAGATACTCAGGCGGCGCGAGGGCGACACGAACGTTGATCTCGCCGAAATCCGCGCTCTCCCAAAGGATCGAAACTTCTCGCGTTCCTGTTGGATTTAAAAGGTCGGACGGGTCTTTGTCCGACTTCAAGCGGACTATTCGACCAGCAATGGTGCGGTCACGCTCAAATTCCTGAAGGCGAAGGCGCTTCG
>JANOOW010000511.1:0-8095 GCA_031421555.1 Hyphomicrobiaceae bacterium
GGCTCCGGCCGCGTCCGCCTCGTGCTGATCGGCGCGGATGGCAGCATCGACCGGCAGCCTTGTGGTGGCACGCATGTAAAGAATACCAGTGAAATAGGACCTCTGGCCGTTACAAAGATCGAGAAAAAGGGCAAGTTGAACCGTCGCATTCGCGTCGCGTTTAGCTAAAGCCCGAAACAATCGCCCTTCATAGGAACCGCGCCATGGCCGAAACCGCATCGAAGTACCTGGTGGACACGTCATGGCTGGCCGAACGCATGGGCGCGCCCGACCTGATTATACTCGACGGCTCGATGCATCTGCCGACGGCAAAGCGCGACGCCTTCGCCGAGTACAAGCAGGAGCATATCCCCGGCGCGATGTTCTTCGACATCAATGACATCTCGGATGAGAAATCGCCGCTGCCGCATATGCTGCCGCCGGCCGCAAAGTTCGCCAGCCGCATGCGCAAGATGGGCATTGGCGATGGTATGCGCATCGTCGTCTACGACAGCGAGGGCTTATATTCGGCGGCCCGTGTGTGGTGGATGTTCCGCACCATGGGACATGAGGATGTGGCCGTGCTTAACGGCGGGCTGAAGAAATGGAAAGCGGAGGGGCGCCCCGTTACCGACGATGTGACCCAATTGCGCACGCCGCGTCATTTCACCGGCCGTCTGATCGCCGAACTCGTTCGCGACAAGGATGACGTGAAGGGCCTGATCGGATCGAAGGCCACGCAGATCGTCGATGCGCGGGCGGCGGGCCGGTTTGCGGGTACGGTGCCCGAGCCACGCGCCGGTTTACGCTCAGGCCATATTCCGAGTTCGAAGAACGTCCCGTTCGGATCGCTGCTCAACGCCGACGGGACACTCAAGCCAGCCGCAGATTTAGCCCCTATTTTCAAGGCTGCCGGCGTCGATGTGGCAAAACCAGTCGTCGCAACCTGCGGATCGGGCGTAACCGCTGGCGTAATCGCGCTCGCTCTGGCCCAATTGGGACAAACCAACGCTGCTGTCTACGACGGTTCCTGGAGCGAGTGGGGGCTCGATGATGCCGGCACGCCCGTTGCGACCGGGCCGGCGGGCTAAGTCGTCACGTCGCCTTTGTCACCACCATGAAGCAGTGCACGTAATCCATGGCATGTCCGGCAGGGTTCGCGGCAACGGCATCTTCGTAGGCTTGATAGAAACTGTCGACGATCGACTGACGCTGGGTTGCGTCGCGGTCCTTATCCAATGCACCCGCGAACGTGCTCTCGGTCCACGATCGCAGCGTCGGAATGTAGGCCTTGGCGAAGGCGCGCGGATCGCCGTGCCGTTTGAAACCGGCTGCGTAGGGACATCCCGTCACGCGTGTTGAGATGTGGTCGAGCCTCAAGCCGGCAGCCGCGACCGGCGATCCAGTTTCGATGAAGGGCTGCGCAAACTCGGCAGGTGTTTTATAGAATTGCGGGAACGTTGCCGCGCGATACTCCGCGCCGGTGATCATCCCGCCATCGCGCATCGCCCGCCAGTGGCGGCTGAACTCGGTGAACATGTTGATGCCGCCGGTCGCACCAAGATAACGGCCGTCTTCGTCCTCGCAGAAGTTCGCCAGCACGAGCTTCGCGCCCGGACGCATCTCGCGCGCACGCGCCAGCAGGATCGTCTGCCAATCGGCCATCGACTGCTCCCGGAATGCCCCTCGCTCCAATTCCGTCGCGCCGACCGCCTGCACCGCATCGGCGATCGGTCCGGGCAGACGCGACAGCCAGTGCATGGCCGTCGCCGAGAACCCGAGCGACATCGTGTCGTCCGGCAGGATCTGTCGATAGAAACTCGTGCCACTGCCAAACGTCATCACGCCGGGCTGCTGGCCGAGCGGCAAGCCTTGCTGGTTGCCAAGGTGGCCATGCACCAACCGGAACAACGCGGAGAAATCGTTATGCGGCAAATCCGTGTAGGTGATCGAAATCTGCCGGTGGCAGCCCTTGGCCCGCAACTCCGACACGATGCGCCGCATCAGATCGAGAGACGTTCCGCCATCTGCCGCGCCGTAGTCCGCAATGGCGAATGGGCCCGAGGTTTCGGCTAGATCCATTTCACTGAGCGCCTGCATGACGAGTTCGCCGGCGGCATCGATGACGGCTTTCGCACCAACCGTGTTCTCGCTGTAGTAACCCGCCCCGCGCATGGCAATCACCGGCGCTGCCCCGCTCGATTGTGTCATGAACTGTTCCTCGGCCCCTTCGTCGCGCTTTTTCGCTATCCTGCGAGTGAACGCGAACGACTGCAAGCGCGCTGGCATATGTAAACTGTCGATGTAGTGTGCGTCACGTTTGCAGCACGGAGGCAAGTTTGAAGGTCCAATCTGTCTACGAAGCTTTTGCAGCGGCCGCATCGCAGCGGCCGGACGCGGCGTTCCTGTGTGTGCCTTCCCGCTCCGGTCGCAGCTGGTGGCCGGAAGGCGGCGATATCACCTATGGCGAGATGGTTTCGCGCGTCGAGGTATTGCGTGTTCTCTATGCGGCGGCCGGATACGGACCTGGCAACCGGGTCGCTTTACTGCTTGAGAACAGGCCGGTCTTCTTCGAGCACTATCTGGCGCTCAATGCCCTCGGAGCCGGCATCGTGCCGGTCAATCCCGATCACCGCCACGACGAGATGGCCTATCAAATGAAGCATAGCCGCGCTGATCTTGCAGTGTGCGTGAGCGAACGCGTCACCGATCTGGAACGCGTCGCGGCCGAACGTGAAAAGCCGCTGCCGGTGCTCGATGCCGGCAACCTGCCCGCCCTGTTTCCCATAGCAGCCGGGCGTGCCGGGGCGTGGCAACCCGGCCTCAACGCGGAATGCGGCCTCATGTACACATCCGGCACTACCGGGCGGCCGAAGGCATGCATTCTAACGAACCAATATTATCTGGAGGCTGGCCGATGGTACGCGTCACTCGGCGGATTGTGTGCCATCCGCGATGGTGGCGATCGGGTATATAATCCGCTGCCGCTCTATCACATGAACGCACAGGCGGTTGCCGCGACGATGGTCATGCTGACCGGCAATTGCTTGATCATACCGGAGCGTTTCAGCCCCTCCCGCTGGTGGGGTGAGATCGCGGAAACGAAAGCGACGATCATCCACTATCTGGGTGTTGTGCCGCCCCTGCTGCTCAAACAACCGCCCTCGCCCGACGATCGGGCGCATAGGGTGCGATTCGGCCTTGGCGCTGGAGTGGAGCCGCAATTGCATGCGGACTTCGAGGAGCGCTTCGGCTTTCCCCTGGTCGAAATTTGGGGGATGACCGAAACGGGACGGATCCTGGCCGTCATCGACGAGCCGCGCTTGATCGACACCCGCGCGTTCGGAAGACCGATGCGTGGCCTCGAAGCGCGCGTTGCCGATGCGCAAGACCGGGAGGTGCCGCGCAACACCGAGGGTGAACTGGTGGTGCGCTGGGGCGGCCCGGAAGGACCACGCCATGGCTTCTTCGCCGGCTATCTCGACAACGATGCGGCCACTGCCGATGCCTGGCGATCGGGTTGGTTTCATACCGGCGACACAGTTTGGCAGGACGAAACCGGCATGCTGTTCTTCGTCGACCGGTCAAAGAACATGATCCGCCGTTCGGGCGAGAACATCGCCGCGGCCGAAGTCGAGGCCATACTCCAGTCTGCGCCCTTCGTCCATCAGGTGGCGGTGCTCCCTTGCCCCGATGAAATGCGCGAGGCGGAGGTGCTTGCCTGCATCGTGCCACGCGACGGCGAAATTCCCTCTCTCGCGCTCGCCGGGCAGGTCCATGCCTGGGTCGATGCCCGGCTCGCCTATTACAAAGCGCCGGGATGGGTGCTTTTCCTCGACGCACTTCCGACGACTGGAACGCAGAAAATCCAGAAACACGAAATATTTTCCACAGGCGAGGATCCGCGCACGAAAGCCGGTATTTTCGACCTTCGTCATATGAAAAAACGCCACTAAAGTAGGCTTTATCCACAATCGGCACGCCGCCGCAATGGCGCCCTGTTGCGGCCCGCGCCCGACCAGAATCGGGGTGGCATTTAGATGTCGTTAGCCGAATCGGCGTGATGTTGCGTCGGCCGGGTCACCGGTGTTCGAGGTGCCCGTCCGTTAGGAGGATAGTTCAATGTTGACCAGCGTCGTTTCAGGCATTCGCAATGTGCGGCAATACCCTGAGTTGGAGGGAGCGCGCATCCTCATTACCGGAATCTCGACGGACGCCGGTGTCGATATCGCCCGTGGCTTTGCCGAAGCGGGTTGCCGCATCGTCCTGCAGATGACGCGTGGCGCGGAAGAGGACGCTGCCGAAAAATCCACGGCGCTGCTGCAAGTCCTGGCCAACTCGGCAACCGAAATTCGCGCGACGGAAGAGGCGCTGACCGGCTCCGACCAGATCGTTCGTTTTGCGCAGAATGCATCGACGGCCTACGGTGGCATCGACGCCGTTATCAACGTCATCGCACCGGCTACCGGTGTCCTGAACCACGCATCCAGCATCGACGATATCGAGGATGCGGTGTCCGATGCGCTGCGCTCTGCTTGTCTCGTCACCCGGATTGCCGCCAACCGCATGAGCTTGACCTGGACCGAGGGCCTCATTCTCAATGTCGTCGTGGCGCCGCCCGCCCGGACGAAGGCAGACGCAGCGTTCGCCAGCATCCTGGGGCAGGCCTTAGCCGCCATGACGCGGGTAGAAGCTGGCAACTGGTCGCAGAAGGGCATCCGGATCAACGCGGTCGGGCCGCGAGCCGGCAGCGGTTTGAGCGCCGATCTAGCGCCGCGGTCGAGCGGCAACAGCCTGTCGACCGAGGCCGACATCGCGGCGCTCGCCCTGCATCTGGCATCGAAACGCGGCAAGTCGCTGTCCGGCCACGTGTTCGACGCGGAAGGGGTGGCCTCGCGCCGCTGCTAGTCGTAGAGTCGATGCCTCTTCTGGCGAGAGGCTCGACTGTGATGACCGAAAACCGAAAACCAGTGCACACCGGCGGTTGCCAATGCGGCGCCGTACGCTACGCGCTTTACGCTGAACCCAACAACCCATCCGTCTGCCATTGCCGCATGTGCCAGAAGGCATCCGGCAATCTGTTTCAGGCGTTCGCAGGCGTGAAACACGCCGATTTCGCTTGGACCCGGGGGGCGCCCAAATTTTTCAACAGCTCCGAAGTCATCGCCCGCGACTTCTGCGGCGATTGCGGTACGCCGCTGACCTTCCGCCAACTCGATAAGGATCGTGTATCGATTTCAGTCGGCTCGCTGGATCATCCGGAGCGGGTGCGCATCGCCAGCCAATACGGCATCGAGAGCAAGGTTCCAGGCGTCGACTCGATCAGCCAGTTGCCGGGACAGAAAACCAGCGATCGGGTCGACCCAAACCGTGCACCGAAGCTTGCTTCGCGCCAGCATCCCGATCACGATACAGCTGTTTGAACGCTGAAGAACTAACTGGATCCGCATATGATTATGCCTGATGAAACCGTCACGTGCGATCTGCTCGTCGCGGGTTCGGGAGCGGGCGGATTTGCGGCAGCTTTGTCCGCCAAGCTCGAAGGTCTCGATGTGTTGATGGTCGAGAAGGAGCCGCTGTTCGGCGGCACCACGGCTTATTCGGCTGGCGTCATCTGGATCCCGTGCAATCACCATCAGGCGAAAGCTGGCGTGCGCGACAGCCGCGAAGATGCGCTCGCCTACTTGACGAGCCAGGCCGGCAATAGGCTCAATCGCGCCAAGGCCGAGGCGTTCGTCGACCAGGGCCATGAGATGCTTGCGCGCTTCGAGCGCGAAGATCTTGTGTCATTCATTATCGCGCCAACGTGGGCGGACTATCACCCCGATGAGCCGGGCGGTTCCGATGGCGGACGCTCGCTCTCGCCCGATGAATTCGACGGCACCAAGCTTGGCGACCGGTTCGATACGCTGCGGCCACCGGTTGAAACGATGACGACGTTAAGTGGCATGATGGTAGGCCGCAACGACCTGCCGCATGTGTTCAACATGACGACGTCGCTGAAGTCGGCAGCCCATATTGCCGGCATGGTGGCGAAGCATGCGCGCGCGCGGATCACGCACAGCCGGGGTACGCGGCTCGTCAACGGCAACGCGCTCGTCGCGCGCCTAGCGTGGCATGCGGAGAAGCGCGGCATTCCGTTGTGGCTGTCTTCGCCCATCATCAAAGTCGTACGCGAAAACGGCCGCGTCACCGGCGCCATCGTCAAACGCGATGGCCATCGGGTCAATGTGCAAGCATCGCGCGGCGTGGTGCTCGCCTGCGGCGGGTTCCCGGCGAACGACGCGATGACGAAGGAAATGTATCCGCATCGCGCTGCCGGGAAAAACCATCAGCGCTTGCCACCGTCCGGCAACACCGGCGATGGGCTGAAGGTCGCGCGCGCGGCTGGCGGGCACCTCGACGACAACGTCCATCATGCGGCGGCTTGGGCACCGGTATCGCTTGTCCCCCAGGCCGATGGATCGACGATACCGTTTCCGCACTTCTTCGAGCGCGGCAAACCCGGCTACATCGCCGTCGACCGGCGCGGCAAGCGGTTTGCCAACGAAGCCAAATCGTATCACGTCTTCATCCCCGCGCTAATCGAGGCCTGCCGCAACGATGATGTGATCGAGGCTTGGATCGTCTGCGACCATCGCGCGATCCGCCGGTTTGGGTTAGGCGCGCTTGGCCCCAAGCCGATGCCGATCGGCCCGCACATCAAATCCGGCTACGTCAAACGCAGCGCGACAATTGCGGAGCTCGCCGCCGCCACGGGCATCGACGCGGCAGGGCTCGAGCGCACGATCGCAGCTTTCAACGGTCCGGCGGCTCACGGCGAAGATCCGGAGTTCAATCGCGGTACCGATGCTTATCAGCGCTTCAACGGCGCCGTTGGGCACCAGCCGAACCCCTGCGTCGCACCTCTCGATCACGGTCCCTACTACGCCGTTCGGGTCGTGCCAGCGGAACTTGGAACGTTCGCGGGGATCGCCACCGACGAGCACGCGCAGGTGATCGATCAGACGGGCGCTGGTATCGCCGGTCTTTATGCTGTCGGCAACGATGCGGCGAGCGTGATGGGCGGCACCTATCCAGGCGGCGGCATCACCATCGGACCGGCGATGACGTTCGGCTACATCGCCGGGCGGCATGCAGCCGATATTGTCGCCAGTCCGCCCGCAACCGAGGCGGCGCCTGCATGAGCGATGCGGCGGCCGACTACCAGAAAATGACGCTGCCCTATCGCCGGGCAACCGACCTCGGCAGGAAAACTCCAGCGCGCCACCCTGTCGTTGTTGCCGGCGCAGGCCCGGTCGGCCTGGTTGCCGCGATCGACCTCGCCCAGCGCGGGACGCCGGTGGTTCTGCTCGATGACGACGACCGCCTGTCCACCGGATCACGCGCCATCTGCTTTGCCAAGCGTACCCGCGAGAGAGCCGATCGCCTCGGCGTCGGCGCTCGCATGGTCGCCAAGGGCGTGACCTGGAACACCGGCAAGGTGTTCCTGCGCAATGCGCCGCTCTACACCTTCAACCTGCTCGCCGAGGGTGGCCACCGGAGGCCGGCCTTCATCAATCTGCAGCAGTACTACGTCGAGGGTTACCTGCTCGATCGCGCCCGCGACTTGCCCAATCTCGATATCCGGTGGAAGAGCAAGGTTGCGGGTGTAACGCAGGATGCCGATCGGGTGCGCCTCGATGTCGGGACGCCGGATGGCACCTACCAACTCGACTGCGATTACCTCGTCGCAGCCGACGGCGGCCGCAGCGCCGTGCGTCGTCTGATGGGGCTGGAAAGCCGTGGCCAGACGTTCCAGGACCGGTTCCTCATCGCCGACGTCAAGATGCAGGCCGATTTCCCGGCCGAGCGCTGGTTCTGGTTCGATCCACCGTTCCATCCGAACCAATCCGTGTTGCTGCATCAGCAGCCAGACAATGTCTGGCGCATCGATTTTCAACTTGGTTGGGATGCCGATCCGGTTGCCGAACGCGCACCTGAAAAGGTGATCCCGCGCGTCAGGGCGTTGCTCGTCAAAGACGCCAAGTTCGAGCTCGAATGGGTGAGCATCTATACATTCTCCTGTCTGCGCATGGACAAGTTCCGCCACGGCCGCGTGCTGTTTGCCGGCGAC